>JBCBLJ010000240.1:0-10112 GCA_038520195.1 Planctomycetota bacterium | reverse complement strand
TGACAAGGACAATCCCGTGGGGCATTTCGATCAGTTCGCTGAACCGCTCATAGACCTCCATCGACATGCCAAGCTTGGAGAGGTCAAACACCATCGCCGACTTGTCCAGGATTCGCATGACCAGGCTTTCGCCGTGGATCATGGGGATGACGCTCATCCGAATGTCGACCTCGCGTCCATGCACACGGAGCTTGATTCGGCCGTCTTGCGGCAGGCGTTTCTCCGCGATGTTGAGCCTCGCCATGATCTTCAGGCGGCTGATGATGGCCGCCTGGAAGCGAGCGATCTCCGGCGGCGTCGGCTGCGTGTGAAGGATACCGTCCACGCGATAACGGATGACGATCCCATCGCTCTGCGACTCGATGTGAACGTCACTCGTGCGGGTCTCAATCGCTTCCAAGAGAATTTCATTGACAAGCCGAACCACGGAAGCTTCCTGAGCCATCTCGCTCAATTCGCTGCCATCGGATTCGATCTCGTCGAGCAACTCGACGTCTTCGTCTTCCGCCGCCGCCGCAACCAGCCCTTCAACGGTTTCGCTACCAACGCCGAGATGTCGCTTCATCAAACGCGCGATCTCACCGCGTTGGGCGACGACCGGAATGATGTTTCGCCCCGTCGCCGCGCTGGCTTCATCCAGTGGGTAGAGATCGAGCGGGTCCGGCGTAGCGACCACGATCGAATCGTCTTCGAAGCGGATGGGATAAAGCGATTGCCGATAGATCAGCTTCTGAGGGAATCCCTCGAGAGCCAAAGTGTCGATTTCGGTGTCACGCAAATCGACGAAATCCAAGCCGACTTCCTCGGCCAGTGCTTCGAGTGCGATTCGTTCGTCGACGAAACCTTTCTCGACGGCGGCGTCAATGATGTTGGTCGCGTCGCTTTGGCGGCTATCGGCGAGCTGCTCGTCGCTGAGCAGACCGCGCCGCCTGAGGATTTCGCCGGCGTGCATGATCATCTTGGTCGTTCCTGGCGAACTGATTTCGGTCGGGATGTCTCAATGAGTGTAGTCGGTGGGAAGTGACGGCGTCTTATCGGCCGCCCCCGCCCGGTCGACCACCGCCTCCGCCGGGACGTCCTCCGCCGCCACCGGGGCCGCCGCCACCGCCGCGTCCGCCGAAGGGACTTCCGCCGCCCGCCCCGCCTCGACCGCCGAGACCTCCGCCGAATCGGGCACGGAAAGCCTCGATCCGACTACGCATTTCGGCAGCCGCATCCGCATTCGCGCCGGGTGTCGCATTGCTGCGGCCGTTGTTGCTGTCGGAAGAACTCGAGCTGGCGGTTTCGATCTTTTGTCCAAGCACGGCTTGCAGCGCTTCGACAACGTTGTCGTTGTTGATCCCACCAGGAAGCGTCACGATCACGGTCTCGTCCTGGGTCTGCTTCCCTCCCTCGTCGAGTGCTTCGACCAGCAGACGAATCTTTTCAAAGTCCTGCGTCGTGGCGGTTACAACGAGCGAATTGCTTTGAGAATCGACCGAGACGATGATCTTGGATCGTTCGCTTTTCGCGCCGTCGTCACCCCCACGTCCTCGACCGCCTCGGATGGCTGCGAGGAAGTCTTGCGGCGATGGCTGGCCACCTCGACCTCCGGCTTGGGCTCGCTCGTTACCTCCCATCTGCTCCGCGAAGACTTCTTTTACAACCTTGGCAACGTCATCGGCGTTCTGATAGAGCACCGGGATGAGTCGTGGAAATGAAGTGAGCTCAATGTCTTCTGGGCTTTCCTCGCGATCCACTTTTTCGAGGACCATCTGAATCAACTGCAAGTCGATTTCATTGGCCTGGATCAGAAGCGCGTTAAGGCGAGCATCGGGAACAATGTTGACCGAACCGGTGGTAGTGAGGATCGATTTGGCCGACGACGCTTCACCACCGCCACCACCGCCCATCAGACCCATCATGCCGCCGAGCATGCCGCCGCCCAGTCCGCCGGTGATGGTGTCCGTCAGCGAACTGCTACTGTCCGAACCGCCGAGGACACTGGCGATCAGTTCGGCAGCGACCTCCGCCTTGATGTACTTCAGCCAGAAAATCGTCGGCAAGTCGCTCTGAACGTTGGTCGGCCCAGCGAGTTGGCTGATCAATTCCTCGAGGTCATCCAAAGCTTCCGTATCGTCGGACGCGATTCGCAATTGGCCCTGAGGAGTGATCTCGATCAGGATGTCTGAGTTGAGCCGCAGGCCGGGCGGATTGCCCGCCGCCGCCGATGAAGAGTCCGCTTTGGGAGCGTCGGCGGGTGTGGCCGGTGCGGGGGCCTGAGTGAGGTAATGAAATCGTCGGACGTCAAAGCTGGACGCGTCCAGATCGGCTGTCGGCGCGGGAGACGGCGGCTCGATCGCGTTGGACTTTGGGCGGTACAGTTGCCGTTCCCGGATGCCATTGTCGCTGCCCCGAGATCTTCCGCCGGGCGTGATCAAGCGAATCCGATTTTCGCGGCCCGTCATCTGCCAGTAAAACTGTAGCTGACCCAAAACTTCCTCCGCTTGCTGACCGGTCATGTCCAGCAGTCGAACCTTGCCGCGGAGCAATCCGGAAGAACCGCCACCATCCAGTTGCTCCAGCAATCGTTCGACTTGTGCGATCTCGTCTTTGGACCCACGCACCCAGAGTTTACCGGTCGCCGGGTCACCATCGACGACGGGCCCGACCGCGTCCTCTTCGGTCGTTCCGAAGTACTTGTTGATGGTCAGCAGCGCCTGAGCGGGATCGATGCGTTTAAGCTGGAAGACTTGAAAATCATCGCCGCTGCCTTCCATTTTGGCGATCACATCGGTGATCATCTGATGGGTTTCGGGAGTGGCCAGCGCGATGATTGATTGAGTCGTCGGATCGATCGAAACACGCGTGTTCGGTTCGTCCTGTAACATCGTTCCGAGTACGTCGTAGACCGTTGTCAGATCGGCAACTCGTACTGCGTGGGTTTGAAACCCGGGTCGCGCGACCTCTGCGGTCTCCGCTTCGCCGAGTCCATCGATGGGCTGGTCAGCCTTTTGGATCAAACTCTGAAGGACGCTGATCTTGGACGGCAGTCCAGTCGCAAAGATTCGCTCGCCATAGAGCCCGACGGCAATTCGAATGTCGTCGTTGGAGTTTTCGCCCGGCTCGAGTTCCAAGAGCGGTCGCGCGGTTTGAAGGAGTTCTTCAGCGCTACGGTGAGAGAGTTTGATCTCGATCACCTGTTGTTCGGATTTGGAGATAACCTCACGAATCGCAAGAAGCTTGTCAGCCCGCTCCGTCACTTTTGCTTGACGCGCGCTGTCGAGCACGATCACGCGTCCCCAGGGTCCGACGAGCTGCGGGAGTTGTTCTTTCGCCTCCGCCGGTGTCATGCTACCGAGCGGAAAGACGGTCGAAACGATATCGCTTTTGCCCCGATACTCCAGCTCTTCCGGGGAAACGAGCTCCGCCATCTCGCTGATGTACCGATCCGCGTTCTCTCGCTCCAAATCGACAACGAAGAGCATCCGTCCTCGTCGTACGAGAGCGTAGCCACGGTCGAGCAACAATCGATTGAGTTCATCCATCGCCCCGTTGAGCGTGTAGGACTGGCTGCTATCGGCGAGGTTGACACTGCCGGGGGGATAGCGGTCGACCTGGAGAGAGAGGTCGGCCTGTTCGGCCAACCACGTCAGAACGTTTTGCCAACTCGCACCCTCAAAATTCAGACGCAGTCGCGGTTCGAGTTGGCTAAGGAGGATCTCGGCCGCCTCATCCGGTGAGACATCCGCGGCGGCCGGCGTTGAATCGGAGGGACTCTCGATATCCACCGGCGTTTCATCGGCCTCCACTGGCGTTGCGTCGATCGACGGCTGGTTTTCTTCGGCAACCGCCGGTGATTCGGTGGCTTCCTCTTGGGCCCTTGCCGGAGCGGCCACAGACAAAGAAACAATCGCACAAAGCGCCAAAATTCGCATCGTGGGCATTTTGGCGGAGAGAATCGTTCGGCGTAAAATGATCATCTGCGAAAAGCGTGTTTCAGAGGACATAAGGGACGGGGCCGACCGGCCGCCAAGTGGATCATAGTCGGCTAGCGAATTTCGGCACGAGTCAGACCGTGAAAACGGGGCGACGACGGCTCCACCTACCTGGAACATGCGGTTTAACCCCCGTTTTCGCAAAGGGTTCCTAGCTTTTCTCGGTTTGGGTCTGAATTGGCCAGCGGCCTCGAATCGCCGCCGTCATCATGTGGATGGCTCAAATGGCGTCTCATCAGGCCTCCAACCAAGCGAACTTTTTTGAGGAACCAGTCACAATTCGGCTAACGCAGCATCTGGCGTTCGCGCGACATTCATCCGTCCTCGCGGAATCGGATCTTCGTCCTCAGCCGGTCAAATGCTACGATAAGGCGGCGAGCGCCGGTCCATCTCGTCTATCGAGGGGATGGTAGACAGGAGGGGACGCAAATCGGTCGATTCTTGGGGCCGAACTGACGACGGGACATGATGCTGCAAAAGCAAAAAAAGCTGATTCTCAATCAACGCCAGCAAGAGTCGATGCGACGAGCCGGACGCGTCAATGCGATGCTGATGGATTATGTGCGTCCGCATGTGATTGAGGGCGTCACCACCGGTCAGCTCGACGAGATGATCTACCAATGGACCATCGACAATGGTCACAAGCCAGCGACGTTGGGCTACCAGAATTACCCCAAGAGCTGCTGCACGAGCGTGAATGAGGTGATCTGCCACGGTATTCCGGGAGATTACGCGCTCTGCGACGGAGATATTGTGAACGTCGACATCACCACGGTCGTCGAAGGCTGGCATGGCGATCAAAGTGAAACGTTTTTAATCGGAGATGTCTCCGACGAGCGGCGAAGCGTGACCCAATGTGCCTTCGAGTGCATGCACCTTGCGATCGAGGCATTGACGCCGGGTTGCACCGTGTCGCGGATTGGCGAAACCATCGTCCCCGAAGCGGAGCGACGCGGGTTTAGCGTGGTCCGCGAGTACGTGGGACATGGACTCGGGCGGCAGTTCCATCTGGACCCGTCCATTCCGCACTTTCCCAACCGCCAGAGTCGCATCGACCGACTCTACCCCGGCATGTGCTTTACCGTCGAACCGATGATCAATGCCGGAACCCGCTATGCCAGATGCGACAAGATCGATGGCTGGACCGTACGAACCAAGGACGGTCGCCCATCAGCGCAGTTCGAACACACCGTGATGATGACCGACCAGGGTGCGGAGATCTTGACCGGCACGAAGAACGGACCACAGAAGGGACACGAGTTCTAGTCCACGACGGGCCGTGACGGGGAACGGCGATGCCGACCCGAGACGGCGTCCCCGCGTAACCGCTAGGCTCGCTAAAACCAACGTCGCCGCGGCGCGGTGTGGCGCTGATTTCGTTGACCCCCTCGTGGCAGACGACTACGATCGGGGCGACGCTTTTCGCCTTCTCAGGCATCCCCGATGGACAACCTCGATCCTCTCGCCGATCACGATCCTCGTCCGGACGAAGCGGCTCTCGCGAATGACGAAACGGTCCACCGTGACGTTTCCGCTTCACCGCGACCACCCTCGACGCGATCCGTTCCCGGCGAATTGAACGCCGATCTCGAAGCGGCCAAAACGGTGATTCGAGTCGGCGAGGAGGATGTTTCTTCCACACCCGCCTCCACCGGTCGAACCCCCGCCGAAGTTGCCAAGGTCCTTATCGGACAACAGCTCAATCAGTACTTCCTGGAAGAGTTGATTGGCGGCGGTGGCATGGGTGCCGTTTTTCGAGCCCACGATCAACAACTCGATCGCATCGTCGCCCTCAAAGTCATTCCGTTTGTTAGCGGCGACGCGGAGGTGCAACGACGGTTCCGCAACGAAGCGCAAAATGCGGCGAAACTGGATCATCCACGGATCGCCCGAGTCTTCGACGCGGGAAGTCACGCCGAGTGGCACTACATCGTCTTTGAATACATCCAAGGAACAAACCTACGCGATCTCGTTGATCACGGTGGTGTGCTACCACTCGACGATGCCGTGTTCGTGACCCAGCAGGTCGCCGAAGCTCTTGACCACGCCTCTCAGCGAGGCATCGTTCACCGCGACATCAAACCCTCCAACGTGTTGATCGGTGATGACGGCACCGCGAAACTCGTCGATATGGGGTTGGCCCGCAGCGACAACCTTGAACTGAGCGAGGACATGACGGCCAGCGGGGTCACCCTCGGGACATTTGACTACATCTCTCCCGAGCAGGCTCTTGACCCACGTGACGCGGATGTCCGAAGCGATATCTACTCGCTCGGATGCACCTTTTATTACATGCTGACGGGCGAAGCGCCGTACATCGGCGGAACGATGCTGCAGAAGTTGCTGAGCCATGGCAACGCGCCGCTCCCCGACCCGCGATCACTGCGCAGTGAATTACCGGACGAGGTCATCGCGGTCATGCACCGGATGATGGCGAAAGACCCAAAAACGCGATACCAAAACGCCTCCGATCTACTCGGCGACCTTGCCGAGCTAGCGCACCGATTTGGTCTGAAGAGGGCACGCTCCCGATCGGTCTTCGTCGCACCGACAAGTAATCCTGGGCTGGAAAGGATCTCGATCCACTTGCCTTGGGTGACCGCCGTCGCACTGATGTTTTTGGTCGGCGGGTACCTCGAGTTGCAGTCGCTCGCGACGCGTGATGCGTGGTTCATCACCCCGCCCAACCGCCTTAGCGCCGCCTCTTCAGTTGCCACTCCGAATCGCGGTGACAATCCGCCTCCCACGTCAACTTCGGACCGAGAGAAGCTATCGCCTGAAAGCGACCTTGGCACGAACGAGCCAAACGCCACCGATCAATCGGTCCCGACGGACGCGGCGACGTCGAACCCCGAGATCCGTTTTCCGACTGAAGTCCCGATGGGCGATGGATTTCGTCGCGCCGATGGCAACGCAGAACCGACGAGTCCCGAGTCAGTCACTGAACCGACCGGCGACTCGCTCGCAAACGCCGCAGCAAATGGCCCACCGGCTCAAACAATTCGAATCATTGCTTCTCCGTCCCCCATCGACGAGATCCCGCGGGATGGCGACGGTGCCTTACTCGTTTCGGACCTTCCATCGGCGATTGAATTAGCCGCCGCAACCGGTGTCCGCCGAATTGAGATTGCCGTCCCGAAGTTGGTCACGGGGCCATTCGAAATTCCCGCTGACAATATGGAGATCGTTTCCACGGTCGGACGAACCGCGATTCAACTTGTCACGCCCGAGTTGTTGAGCATCCAACGAACCGAAATGATCCGCGTGGGTGATCGGCGTGCCAGTTTTCAAGGACTCGATTTCCACTGGGAATTGCTGGATGATCCCGTCGACGGTGCGTCCATGTTCGCCATCAACGACAATCGCTCCGTCCGTTTAATGGACTGCACGCTAACAATGGCGAACCTGGGGACCGACGAGCGCGTGGCGTTCTTCCACGTCGTCACGGATCCCGAAGCGCTTGCGGCCCCCGAAGTCGTTGCGCCAGTGGTCTCCGAACAGAGTTCTTTGCCGCTGGTGGCAATCGAATTGGAAAATGCGGTTGTCCGTGGCGCGGCGAGTCTGATCGAGATGGATCGCGCCGCGGCGCTGCAACTGGTTTGGAGAAACGGCCTGCTAGCGGTCAGCGGGCGGATGATTGAGACATCGGGCGCTAGACTTCGCCCTTCGCTCGGCACAAGCCCGATGCGATTGACACTCTCCAACCTCACCGCCGAGATTCCGAAGGGTCTGCTGCGGATGAGAATGGACGACGGTGGTCCCCATTCGATCCCCATCGAGCGCAGCGCAACACGCTGTGTCTTTGTGGTCGACGACACCCAACCACACGTGGAGATCGTTGGCGCCGAGACACTCACACCGCAGCGACCGTTCCTGCTTTTGACCGGCGAAGAGAACGCTTACGACGTCACACCAACGTTAACCGGCGCGATGCTTGAAGCCACCGATCTTGAGCAAAACACGGAGGCCTTCGCGATGGCGGACCTGCTCTCCGACCCACCACCGGCGTGGTGGCTCGAGCGACTCCCACAGTGGACGGTCTATTGGAATAGTCCGGTGAGACCTGCGCCCTATCACGAACAGCTTCCGCAAGACTACCGACAAGATGGCGCCGGATTCGGCGGATTCCGTGAGATCGATCTTCCCGATCTCAGCGCTCGCGCGACGGAATGATTTCGACTTCGACTGGCAATCCGATCGGTAACGTCAGACTGGACTCCAAGCGGATCCAAACCCGACGTGCATGAGATTCGTTTCGTTCGCCAGCCCAGCCGCCATAGATCTTCTTGGGCTCCATTCGCGGTTCAATCTCAATCACCACCCCACTCAAGCGACGTGATTCCATCGCATCCGAAGTGATTTCGCAGGTTTGCCCGAGCTGAACGAAGAGCGCGTCGTGCTCGTCGACATCCGCAACGATTCGTAGTTCGGAGGTGTCCGCCATCTCGATCGCGGGCTCTCCGGTTTGCGGACTGATCCATTCGCCAACACCGATATTGACGTCAAGGATGACTCCCGATGTCGGCGCGGTCACGGTGCACTTCGCGAGGTCAACTTCGGCGATCTGAAGACTCGCGCGAGCCGAGGCGATCGCCGCGTCGGCTCGAGTTAGGTCCTCAACGCGGGGCGGTGCTTTGATGGTCTCATAGCGCTGCTGAGACGCCAAGAGCATTGCCCGAAAGGACTCGTACTCTCCTAACGCGTGCTCCAGCTCTTGCACGCTGACGGCCCGCCGCTCAGCAAGCTTTTGTGCTCGCTCATAGCTCCGCTGGGCGCGACCGAGTCGAGCTTGGGCGGCCAGCATCTCTTGCCGGGCGGCCTCGATCTCGCTCGCCCTGGCTCCCGCGATCAAGACACGTTTGTCGGCTTCCGCCGCCGCCAACGCGGCAACGGCCAGATCGCGCTGCGCGGCATATCGCTGCCGGTCGAGCACGAATAGTTTCGTGCCGCCGGAAACGCGCGCCCCACGCACGACGTAGAGCTCGCGTACCAAGCCGGCGAACTCCGGCCGAATCAGCAGTGGCTCTTCCTTCCCCTCAACCCTGCCGGCGGCGTGGACTCGTTTGCCAGAAACCGCGATCGGCTGAGCGTCAACGGCTGGTTTTTCGGGAGTGGCCCGAGCACTCGGGTGTGTTCGTTGGTGCTCCCAAGCAAGCACCAAACCGGTACCGAGCGCCGCGATGGCACTTGTGAGGATTAGATTCTTCATTTGAATCTTCCATTCTCCATTTCGCAGACCCGATCGGCAAAGGGAAGGATCCGAGGGTCGTGTGTGACAACGACGGTGGCCGCCGAAGAACCAGCCGTCAGTTCACGCAGAAGTTCCATCACCGCCCTGCCGGAGTCGCCATCCAGTGCCGCCGTCGGCTCATCGGCGAGAATGAGGTTCGGTCGCGCGATAACCGCTCGGGCGAGTGCCACGCGCTGGCACTGACCGGGACTCATCGCGGAGGGTAACGCGTGACGGTGATCGGCCAGTCCGACGCGTGCCAGTAATTCACCCGCGTGAGCGCGTGCCTCCGCCAATCCCATTCGATCGAGCGTCAACGGAATCGCCACGTTGTCCTCCGCACTTAAGCCTTGGATCAACTGGAAACGCTGAAAGACAAATCCGATTCTTTCCCGCCGGATCGATGTTCGCCCGACTTCATCCAGGCCATCGACGCGAACACCGTCAAGAAAGAGTTCGCCCTCGTCTTTGGAAAGCAAAAAACCCATGATCGAGAGCAGCGTGCTCTTTCCGCTTCCCGAGGGGCCCGACAAGAACACCGTTTCTCCGCGGTCGATGCGAAAATCAATGCCGTCGAGGACAAGGCGACACTGGTCACCGATGCGATAAGACTTTTTGATACCAAGAGCCTCCAGCGCCGGAGGCATCGTCGCTTGAACTTGGCCCTGCCGATCGGGTTGCACACCAACGATCGGTGGAGGCGACGGCAGCGAGGAATGTGGTAGCGTGGTCATCCCTGCAACACCGTGTGTGGGTCGATTCGGCGGACACGAAGGTATGGAAGGCCGGACGCGAAGAGGCAAATACCAAAGATCAATGCCGCGCCGCCAACGTACAGGAACAACGGTATCTCGATCGATGCCGTCGGAGTGGTGAACAATTCGCGGATGATCAGAGTCAGGCCG
>JBCBLJ010000472.1:0-6579 GCA_038520195.1 Planctomycetota bacterium | reverse complement strand
ACGGTCAATTCGTAGTTCCCATCGACGAGTGAGTTCTCGGCCGTTCGTGGTTCGATGAAGGGACCGTCGCCAAATTGAATTTCTAAGACGGTCTTTCCGTCAACGAGTTGCGAGTCGAACAATAAGCCTTGAACCAATTGATTCTGCTCGCGGTGCAGGATCTGAATCGGATCGTTTTCCAAATCAACCTCGCGATCAAACTGAACGGTGATCTCCGTTAGGAGACTCCGCTGCGAGTCACCCCCGTTGAGCGAAATCGATTCCACGTGAGGTCGGTAGAGCGTCGAACCGGGGGTGGGTAGCACTGCGAACCAACTCTCGGCCGAGTTGCCGAGCGAGAATTCGGAGACGCGCTGGAGCGTCGGGATTTCACCGTCAGCCGCAACGGGCCACGGAGTGCGATCGTCGTAGTAAACCTCATCCACCACCACGTGTGGCAACGTCGTCGGATCGTCCACCGGCGCTGCGTCGGGTTTTTGCAAACGCACCCTCCCAAAACTGTTGCCGAGTGTCCCTTGCAGTGGCCCGGCCAAACGAACCGACGCATCGATCCCGTAGTGATTGCGAAACGCGTCGAGACGCGGGGTGTTGGAGGGCTCGGCTGGGTCGAACTGCACCAGAACCAATACTTCGTCGGCGTCCAGCGACGTACCAGGAGCAAAATCAAAGTCGGCGTCGCCACGAAGACGCCAATTGGTCAAGTTGACCTGAGTATCGGAATGATTGTGAAGCTCAACAAACTCAAGGTCACTGGTCCCGAGGTTCGGGTCGAGCGCCAAATCGGAGGTAGTGGGCGAATCCGAGTTGTACTGGACTTCGGTAATCACGACCTCGGACACAAGGTGTGCTTCGTTTTTGAAACCCAGGGTTGGCGTGACTTGCGGTACCAATCGTCCGCGACTGTCCGGCAAAAGCCCAAATGTCTGACCGTTGAAACTCGCGCCGAACGAAACTTCGTCGACGAATTCCGCGACCACCTGTTCGCTGGCGTCCGGGATGACCAGCCAAACCTCATCACCGTTTGAACCGCTCAGCGCGAAATGGTTCGGAGCTGGCGTCGTCGGGGTCGGATTGAAATCGTTCTCATCGAAAACGATGTACTCGCCAGCGCCCAGTTGGGTACCGTCGGGGATCCGGAACTTCAGCGGACTGGTTCCAGAATCGCTCAGGTACCAGCCGCTCAAATCCACCTCCGACGTGGTCGAGTTGAACAGCTCAATCGCATCGACTTGGGGATCGTCCGTGTGCGTTAGAAGCTCATTGATCACGATGCCCCGTCGCGCATTCGATGGTTGGCCCGGAGTACCGCCCGGCTCGGCACTGCCGCGATAGTGGTACGGTTTGGCGAGTTCATCAAATGGGGTGCTTTCGGCGTCAATCAACACCAAAGATGCGCCGGTCCCGTCCGGCGCGATCGGCCAGGGATCCGAATCGTTGTAGTCGACATCGAAGATGGTCTCGGTTCCGGCATCGATGATCTTTATCCTCTCACCTCCGTTGCTAAGCTGACCGTGATAGTCGCCCAGCACCATCAGCGGATCCAGGCTCGGGTGGGCCGCAAGCAGAGCCGCCGAATCCTTCGCGATCACGAGTCGCGCCTCGGGGGCCAAACTCGTTCCAGCTGGGATCACGAACGGCGAACTAGGCCCCTCGACAATCGATACCCCGCTCAGATCGAGGGTGGTCGCGGAGGAGCCGCCGCTAGTGT
The DNA here is from genome assembly GCA_038520195.1 of Planctomycetota bacterium. Lineage (GTDB taxonomy): Bacteria > Planctomycetota > Planctomycetia > Pirellulales > Pirellulaceae > Stieleria. Next base: position 4,871 of record JBCBLJ010000472.1, on the reverse strand, counting down.
TGGTCAGCTCGATAAACTCCGTGTCGGGAACGTCAGGGTGATAGTGGATTTCGGTCACTCGCAAAAACTGCTGGTTCTGCGTCGGCTCTCCAACCGGGGTCTGCAACGAATCAACCAATTCGCCTTGTCGGTTGACCAAATCCACGGTCTCCCCCGTGAACGTCAATTGACCGTTGTAGTTGCCTTGAATGAGCAGCCTCTGGCCGCCCGATGGACCGCTCGCTCGCGACTTGAACGCCAGGACATCTTTGACGACATACAACGACCCGCCCGAAGGGATCACGGTCCCTGATTTGAAACGGTGCTCAATCCCGCCAGTGAGCTCCCACTGCGAAAGATCGACCGCAAACGTGTTCGGATTGTTGAGCCGAACGTACTCCTCGGTCTGAAGCCCGGAGATCGGATCCGCATCAAAGTCCACGTCGTCGAACAGAATCGTTGGCGATTGAACTTGTGAGTCGGGAACATCGGGATGGTTATCGAGATAGGTTCGTCGCTGGGGAATGTACTCATCCAACAACTGTTGTGCCGCCTCTGCCGGCGTGTGGGTAAAGTTCGGATGAATCCCCCATGCATTCATGTTTTGGATGGCTTCGTCCGCGATCAAGGACTCCCAACGAACAATCTCTTGTCCCAGATGGCTGTCGATCGCGGGCGTTCCCGGCAACCCATAAAACTGATCTGACAAAGACCGAATCCGCCGTGCGTGCATCTCGCGAAAATCGGGGTCGGAGTACAGCCTTGGAAAGATCTCGTTGCCGCCTCCTGAGTAGATGCCTGATTGGGTGACCAAGTCATCTTTGAAGTACGGCGGCGAAACGCTCGCGTCCCACTGATGGCCCAAGGACAGGTCTTGATCCCACGGAAAGACCGACCAAAGCTGGGTGCCGTTGGTGTCACGGTACCAGTACATGTTCTTGTGACCGAAATCGTTCGCGCTGGTCACGTTTTGAATCGCCAAATAGTTCACCAACTCGGCGATGTCCAAATTGTCGTAGTCCCATGTGGTTGCCGCTGTCCCGCTCAAATTGACCGCGGCATCGACGACGTCGGCGAAGTCCGAATGGTCTTCGTATTCGCGTGTCTTTTTCTCGACGTTGTTGTAAGCGTGATTGACGCGGTTGTTGACCTTGTAAAGCGGATTGTCCGGATCCTCGCCGAGGCGTTCCAAGTATTCCGAATCGCCTTCTTCAATGATGTCGTAGAGTGCATAGAAACTGCCGTTCCGATACACCATCACCGGAAATGCATAATGATGTGAGTGCCCTGCTTCGGCAAACAGGCCGTATTGAAGCGTGTTACGCAACTTCGTTTGATCCGCGTAATTCGTCAGCAGATTGAAGTCGCTGACTGGATCCAAATCGGGTCGAACACGGAATTTGAAACCCGAGTTCGCGTCGAAGTCGAATGACTTCTTCGGAAACGCACTGCCACGCGTGGATTGACCGTGGCCGTCAACTTGAACGTTGTCGTAGAACACGCCGTCGATCGAGATCGAGGCACGGGTACCGGCATTCGTCTGCGCCGCGCCGGGGTTCTCGACGAACCAAAACATGGTCTGGAGGTCGGTTGTGATTCCGGGGTCGGCAACGACAGTGCCGAGATACTGCGGCGAATCAATCGCATCCAGGAATCGCGGTTCTCTTGCCTCAATGCCGACTGTGTCCGTCGCTGTCACGTACCACCGCACCATTTCGCCGGCCACAAATGTTGACCCGGGAATGGTCGCGGTGAAAACTCCATCGCCCGCCATGGAATCGTCGCCGGTCCCATCATCCACCATCGCCAAAGTTACTTCGCCAGCGTACATCCGACGGTAATGCAAACGAACCGTGTTTGCATCCACCGGCGAAGTGAAATCACTCACGTGTGCGGTGATCGTCAGCGAATCGCCCGCAAGGGCCGATGGCACGGTCGTGACTTGGGTGATTAACGGTCCCACATCAAGCAGACGCGAATTGTTGGCTCCCGGCGTTGGCGAGACCAAGTGACCATCCGGTCCCAGAATCGATTGCGTCGACAACACGGGAACCATCAAGAAATCGCTGCTGGTATTGAAGCGATTCAACATTTGAATCGCCAATGTGTTGGTTCCATCCACCAACAGCCCCGCGAACGCGTCCAAGTCAAAGACTCGGCCCGCGATGGCGGTCTCATCTGGATGAACATCCGTTGCGATCGCATCGAAGGTGAGAGGATTCGGTGCATTGAACGAAGCCACTTCGACACCGTTGAGGAATGCGACCATTCCATCATCAAAATGGGCGCGGAGTTGGAGGTCGTCGACCGCCGAAGCGTCGTCCAACTCGAATTCAATTCGCTGGTAAACGGTGGTCGTCCCGGAGGGAACCGTTGTTTGGATCAAACTGGCATAACTGGTGCTGCTTCCGGTCGAGTTTTCATAACCCATCGCCGCTCGACCGAGCGAAAAACCACTGGCGAGCCCATCAAACCCGTTTTCGATCCAAGTATTCCCCAAACCATCGTCGCCAGGGATCAAGTATTGCGTGACGCTATCGCCATCAACCAGCGCATTGCCACTCACTCCATAGCTGATGTTGCTAATCTGAGGAGGATAGTCGGAGACCGAGGAGCCGAATTCACTCAGCACGGTCCTATCCGGTGCGGTCAAGGCGAGATACTCGCCGTCGGGATCCAATCCAAAATTGGTATGGAAATGCCCCGCTGGGTCGACCACGTCTCGGCCGGACGCAAAGACCACCAAGTAGTCTCCGGGATCAAGGATACGTGAAACCGGAAATTGCCACTTGTCCGTATTCGACGCGTTGTCTGTGAGGTGATACCCGATCAAATCAATCGGCGTCTCGGCGTCATTGCGAATCTCAATCCAGTCCGAGTCATCACCAAACCCGTCGATCAACACCGAGCTATTCGAGGCCATGAACTCCGTCACGATCGGATGGCCCGCGAGCATGCACCGGCGCTCTAAATGTTCAAGCGATCGTTTCCTTTTCCGAAGGGAGTGGCGGCGCATTCTCATGAGGTAGCGATCCGAAAGTAGAGCGACTCACAAACTTGGTGTGCGAGCGCGAAGAGTTGGGGTTCTCGAGCGCGTGCGAGTGCCATCCGAATCCGATTCGACATCGGGATAAGTTTTGCGAAAAGCGCTCGGGGAAGCGACGCGGTCGACTTCGTAGCATAGCCGCCCAAAACGAGCGACGTGAATTCTAATGGCTCGTTAGATGCTCCGCAGAATTCCGGCCATCAGACGTACCGGGCCTGAGCCCCCACCCCGGGGCGGACACCGCATCGCCTGAAGGTGAAGCACGGTTGGAATGTCCGGCGGTCGATAACGTCAAGTCGCTCTGGCGATCAGAAAAGCGACCGTTGGTTGGAGGAGCCCACAGCTGCACCCGCAGGCCCGATCCCTCAGTGGGCCCTCAGCAGACCCGTCTCCCACGGCAGGACAGGTGCCTCAGCGGGCCCGTACCTCAGCGGCCGCAATTTCAGTCCAACTGCAAATCATACTTGCCGCAAAGTGACTTCATCTCTTTGACGTGACCGATCAACACCCGTGGATTCCCGGCGATCAACCGTTCCAAAAAGGCTTTTGCTTGCTGTGATTCACCCATCGCGTCATGAATGACCGCCGCGCGGAACAAGAAGCTGGGCTGCCTTGTTCCCCACCGTGTCGCCTTATCGAGGATGTATTTAGCCTCGTTAGGCCGACCATTCTTGAAGTAGGCCCACGCGAGAATCTCCGCGGTCTTAACGTCGTGCCGACGTTGCCATTCAAACTGCGCGAGCCGGAGCGCACGTGCGTCATCGATGTGCCTGTCCAACATCAACTCCGCAATCTGGCGATGGTGAAGCGTCGTTGGCTCCCCGTCGTGATCGTGTCGATGCTTGACATGTTGGTGACCGTGATTGCTCTCGTGACCATGGGGATGTGTGTGATCGTGCAAGTCCCGCAGCACGTCATCGACCATTTTTGCCGCCGACCGCAACTGCCCTTCGGATTGGTAGAGTTGGATCAGGTATAGCTTCGCGTCGGTCGACTGCGACTCCTCCAGGGACTGACGACACCAATGGATGCCGGCCGTGAGATCACCCCGAGAAGCCATGACTCGCGCCATCCCCAGCATTGCATCGGGGCAATAGCGGTCCCGCGAGAGCGCCAGCTCATAGTCGCGTTGGGCTTCGTCTGTGTCGCCCCGCATTAAAGCCATGTCACCCCGTCGCGCCAGGTACCAGGCGGCGGAGTGGGCCGTCTGGTCTCGAGCTTCGAGAGATTCAATTGCGTTCGTCAGTCGTTTCCGAGCCTGTGAAAGATTCCCGCGCAGTTCGTCGACCTGTGCCAGTCGGGCTTGGACACCCGGCGCTGACGATGCATCGGAAAGCTGTTGGTAGGTTTCGAACGCTTTTTCATATCGCCCCGATTCAAAGCGTGCATCGCCGAGAACAGCCAACGCCCCAATGTCGCCCGGATCGCGTTGAAGGACCCGCGTCGCATATTGGATCGCTCGTTCGAACTGATGAACGGCCATGCATGCCTGCGCTAACGTGATCTCGACTTCGGCATTCTCCGGAGCAAGCGATTGAGCTTGCCGGAGTCGATCGAAAGCGAGTCGCACTGCGCTGTGGTCGTGATCTGTTTTGGCTGCCTTCAGGTAAAGCTGCCCCAGCACGATTCGGCTCAAAACGTCGTTCTCGCTGGCGTTCGCTTTCCGTTCAAAGAACTCGATGGCTTTTGTGATCGAAGCGGTCCCGGGCCCGAACGCCGGTCGGTTGATATCGGCTTGACCGTGAGAGTCATGCCCAAAGAGCTGGCATGGCAAACAGAAGAGGAGGACGGCAGAGAGTGCGAGCGACGAACATAATCGAGAGGACATGAGTTTTTCTTTGAGATT
>JBCBLJ010000784.1:0-3933 GCA_038520195.1 Planctomycetota bacterium | reverse complement strand
TGAGCTTGAATCGATTTGGGCGCGGCAGGTGCGCGGGCGTGCGGCTGAGTTTCCGGCCGCGATTTTTGCGTGGCTCGATCGTAATCGCGATCATTTTCTTTCGACACGAGAACTCGAACAGACGACCCAGTGCATGCTGGAATTGCTCGGGAAACGTGAGTCGATCGCGCCGGAGGATTTTCCAGAGGCATATTTGGTTCAGATCGGACGGGGTGAACCACAGCAAGACGACGCGTTGTTCATGCCTCGGAGGGAACGTCGCGTTGTCTCCGACTCGCGGCCGACCTGGGCGATTCGGATGGACGCGAACTTGGATGGTGAAATCGCCATGATCGAGTTTCCCGGATCGGCGGAACAGTTTCGAGCGTTGGATCGGGACGGAGACGGCTATCTCAGCGCTCCCGAGGTCACCACGCGGTAAACTGAACGCGTCTTTTTCCGCGAGGCCAACATGATTCATCACTCGTTGCGACGTCGAGACCTGTTGCGGTCCGCGGGGGGCGGCATCGGCGCGATGGCGTTGCAGTCACTTCTCGCGTCGGACTCCACCGGCACGGAGGTCGGCGGGCACGTCGGTGTTGATTCGGCGCCGCGGGCCAAACGCATGATTTGGCTCTTCATGCATGGCGGTCCGAGTCACATGGATCTCTTTGATCCCAAACCGGACCTTGATCGATATGCCGGGCAGCCATTGCCGGAGAGCTTTGGCGAGGTGATGACAAGACGCAAGGTCGCGGAGAACCCGTTGCTGGGGCCGATCAAACCGTTTCGCCCGCGTGGTGCATCGGGGCTGCTCATCTCCGACTTCCTTCCGGAGATCGCTCGGCATGCCGACGACTTGTGTGTTATTCGTTCCCTGCACGGTGACAGCGTGAACCACCCGCAGTCGGTCTACCAGATGAATACGGGCAGTATTCTGATGGGGCATCCAAGCTTCGGTAGCTGGTTGACCTACGGCTTGGGAAGTGAAAACGAGGACATGCCGGCGTTCGTCGTGCTGCCGGATCCGGAGGGCGGCCTCAAGGGTGGGCCGTCGGCTTGGGGCAGCGGATTTTTGCCGGCGACGTTTCAGGGGACGACGATGCGTCCCGGACGATCGCCGGTGCTTGACCTCAAACCACAGCCGGGGATCACGGCGGGACAACAGAGACGCACGCTTGATTTCCTGAGACAAATCAATCACCGCCACTTACTTGAGCGAGACAAAGACACGGAATTGGCGGCGCGCGTTGATGCCTACGAATTGGCGTTTCGAATGCAGATCGCGGCGCCGGAGATTGTCGACTTGTCGCAGGAATCGCGGGAGACTCTTTCGCTTTATGGCATTGATCGCAAGGAGACTCGAGACTTCGGCGAACGCTGTCTACTGGCACGACGCATGATCCAGCGTGGCGTGCGGTTCGTTCAAGTCTATTCCGGAAACACCGAAGGATGGGACGCACACAAGGACGTCGCGCAGAATCACGGCAAGTACTGCCAGCGGACCGACCAGCCGATTGCCGCATTGTTGACCGATTTGAAACGGACCGGGATGTTGGACGAGACACTCGTCGTTTGGTGCGGGGAATTCGGCCGGATGCCAATGAGTGAGCAAGGCAAGGGTCGCGATCACAACCCTTGGGGATACTGTGGTTGGATCGCAGGCGCTGGTGTTCGTGGCGGCCGAGCTTATGGGGCTACGGATCCGATCGGATTGAGAGCGGAAACGGACCGCGTGCATGTCAATCAATTCCACGCGACGTTGCTTCACCTGATGGGACTCGATCACAAAAGACTGACGTACGAACACAATGGATTGGAAGAACGGCTCACCGGGCCTTCCGAAGTCGATCTCGTCGAGGGATTGATCTCTTGATTCGCCTTGGAGTTCTATTGGCATGCTGTTTCGGCGTCGCCAGCTTTGCGGCTGACCCGGCGTCGGAACTGGAGATGCCGATTGAAGACTACGAACGCGATCATTGGTCTTTTCGGGCGATCGAAGCGGTGGATGTACCGAGGCTCAAAGAAGATTGGGCTTCGGGAAGCCTCGATCGATTCGTCTTGGCCCAACAGTCCTCGAGGGAGTTGCGACCGGCGCCACGCGCGGCGCGCGACACGTTGCTTCGCCGAGTGACGATTGATCTAACTGGATTGCCGCCCACGCCCGATGAGATAGATCGATACCTGAACGATGAACATCCCGATGCATTTGCGCGTGTCGTCGATCGCTTGTTGGCTTCACCCGAGTATGGGCGTCGCTGGGGTCAGTTCTGGCTCGATTTGGCGCGATTCGCGGAGACCGATGGTTTCGAACATGACCGGGTGCGCAAGTCCGCGTGGCAGTATCGCGATTGGGTGATTGACGCACTCAACGAAGACCTCGGCTACGACCGCTTCGTGGCGATGCAGGTTGCCGGCGACATTCTCTATCCGGAGAGCGCCCAGGCATCGATCGCCACCGCATTCTGTTTGTCCGGGCCCGATATGCCTGACATCAACTCGCAAGTCGAACGAAAGCATGTCCTTCTCAATGAGATCACTTCGACCGTCGGTGCGGTCTTTTTGAGTCTTCAAATCGGCTGCGCGCAGTGCCACGATCATAAGTACGATCCGATCAGTCAGGCAGACTTTTATCGGTTGCGAGCCTACTTCGAACCGGCCATCAAATTGAAATCGAATCAGTCGGTCACCGTGCTCTCGGCCAACGCGGACTCTGGGGTGACGACGAAACTCTATCGCCGAGGTGATTGGCGGAGCCCGGCGGAAAGCGTTACCGCGTCGGTCCCAAGGATCGTTGCCTCCGGATCAGTCTCCGAAAGACCAGCCCCCGACCGACGCGGACTCGCGAAGTGGCTGACCGACAAAAGCAATCCTTTGGTTGCTCGTTCCATCGTCAATCGCATTTGGCAGCAGCATTTTGGAAAGGGACTGTCGGGCACTCCCAGCGACTTCGGGTTGATCGGCGATACGCCCTCTCATCCGCAGCTACTGGATCATCTCGCGAGCGGCTTGAGGGACAATGGTTGGAGCCTCAAATGGTTGCACCGCGAGATGTTGCTTTCATCCACGTACCAAACGACGAGTCTCCCGCCGCGCAATTTGGAGGTGCAGCGCGAATGGAATCGCGCGCTGTCTTTGGATCCGACCAATCGCTGGATGACCCGTTTCGCTCGCCGCCGCCTGGACGCGGAATCGATTCGGGACTGTCTGTTTGCCGTCAGCGAGTCGCTCAACGGTGAGTCGGGTGGGCCGGGTGCTCGGCCGCCGCTGCCCGTCGAGTTGGTGAAGACGCTGAAGGCTGGGCAATGGAAAGTGACGCCGCGCGAAGCGGACCACTATCGTCGAAGCGTGTATTTGTTCGCGAGAAGAAACCTCCGCTATCCCCTATTCGCGACGTTTGACCGGCCGGCCGCCAATTGCAGTTGTGCCGAACGCCATGAGTCGACAACGGCGACGCAGTCGCTTTCACTGCTGAACTCAGAACTCACGATGGATGCTTGCCGACGGCTTGTCATCAAGATCCGTTCGGAGCAAGCTTCCCTTCGAGGCCAGTGTGCGAGTCTTCATTTGCGGGTCCTTGGTCGTGTCGCGAGCCCATCCGAACTTGATGAATTGGAAATATTCGCCGCCGAGCAGACACGTTACGTGAGGGAGCAGAATCGGGCAGAACCGGAAGTCGCTGCACTGATCGATTTGAGTCTGGCTCTGTTGAATTCCAACGCCTTTCTGTACGTGGACTAGTTGGAAGCGCCACTTAGAAACAAAGAGACCGCGAATACGCTCGGGACGGACTTGATTCCGGTCGCCTTGCGGTTTTGGCGAATGCTCATTCGTCCCGTCGGTACCATCGGCGATGGACGAGGTACGATGCGGCGGAGAAGAGTCCAGCAAATCGATAGTCGCTGTCGACATACTTTTCGATCACGTAGAACGCAAAGTAGTAGAAGCGGCAGA
>JBCBLJ010000840.1:0-3623 GCA_038520195.1 Planctomycetota bacterium | reverse complement strand
CCGCGTAGTGTTGCTTGGCAAGATCAGGCGTCACGCGAAGCACGTGGAGAAACCCTTCTACCCGGGGCTCGAAGGGTTTATTACGTCTGCCCCGATCGTCGCTATGGCGATCGAAGGCCTTGAGGCGATCGAGGTGGTCCGCTCGATGCTGGGCGCAACCAATGGACTCAAGGCCGCGCCAGGCACGATCCGCGGCGACTTTAGCAGCAGTCGCCAGATGAACCTGGTTCACGCCAGCGATAGCCCGGAGTCGGCCGCCCGCGAGTTGGAACTCTACTTTGGTGACGGCGAAGTGTGCGAATACGTGCCGACGATCACGCCGTCGTTGCGAGCGGACGACGAGTAAACAGCGCGATCCGCTGTTCTAGTGTCAGCAGTTGAGTTGGCTCTCCCTCGCGGAGAGTCGAAGACAAGAAGGATAGGGTCATTCTGTCGCCCTCCCACCGTTTCGATCACTTTTGCGTGATCGCAACGCGACCCTCCCATCCAGGAGGGTGAAGCTCGCAAGCGTCTTTCAGGCCGCGTTTTTCGACCCCGCAGCACTTGGGAGTCGGGCCGCGCTAGAATCGCGGCCCAGAAATGCCCGCCATTTAAAGTCCGTTGCGGACGACGCCGACCGCGACCCCAACCACCTTCGCGTCGGAAACGAAGATCGGTTCCATCTCGCTGTTCGCGGGCTGCAACCGCACTCGGTCGCCCTCGGGGTACCAGAATTTGAGGGTGGCATCACCGCTCGGTAATTCCGCCACCACCATCTGGCCGGGCTCGGCGGTGACCTGTTTTTGCACAACGACAAAGTCACCGTCTTGAATGTGTGCGTCGATCATCGAATCGCCGGACACCTGCAGAATGAATCGGTCGTTTTGCGTGAACATATTGCTGAAGTCGACGCGGTCGGTCTTGTCGAACGCCAGCGCGGTCGTCCCGGCAGCGACTAAACCCGCCATCGGAAGGCTCGCTCCGGTGCGATCGACCGGATCGGTCAGCTCGATGGCGCGTGACTTGTTCGGACTGCGGCGAATCAATCCCTTTCGCTCAAGTGCTCGGAGATGGCACATCACTCCGTTGGGGCTCTTGATCCCGAAAGCTTCCCCGATCTCGCGAACGGTCGGACCGTATCCGCGGTTTAAGATCAGTTCGCGTATCAATTCGTACACTCGCCGCTGGCGTTCTGTCAGTTCGGCGGAAGGCATATCACGGGTCTCCGAAGTAAGTAATTGTCATCGTGATGATGACAGTCTGAGTGTATCGTTGCGGGTCGCCGAATTCCAACCCCGCGCAGGAGGAGGTGTTCAGGCGTCTTTTAGTTACATTTGTCCAAGCTCACAGGTGTAATCGGAACTACCTCAGTTTGCCCGACGCGTTACGGTCGCACGGCAGCGGATTTTTATGCCATCGCCGACGGGTTTTTGACTGTAAGTGTTTTGCTGGAAAAGATTTAACGCTGTTGGCGCCGTGGAAGCGACGTGCGTCGCCGCTTCCCCCGGCATTCGACACGTTTTCCACCCGCCGTCGAAACAAAAAATAGGAGCCAAAGCTGACTCATTTGGTCACGCGATCCCCGGAAACCTTGCGCGAAACGAACTCTCCGGAATCTTTGCTAGCCAAAGCGATTTAGAACGTCGCAAACGGTTTGACTTGCCTGCTAGCATTTTTAGAATCTGGCCCACTTGATGAACGGCACGTTAAGAGACGTCGGGGCATCAGTGAGACTCGTCATGGCGGCTTTTTGCCACCCAGCGGAGCGAGGTTGGCGGCTTTTCGGCCGACGCTTCGGCTAGCTCGCTCTTGGCGGCTCGACTTATTGATCGGACTAGAATCGTCGCCGGGTAAGAATCCGTGGCCGCGGGTCACTTACACTTGGCGGTTTTCTAGCATTTCGCGAACATCCGTGACGGAGGATAACGCTCCCGGTATGTCCAAAACGCACGGCGGCAACGATGGCACGGATGTCATCGCACTTTTCAAGGAGGCGTTGAGGCAACGGTTGGGCGATCGGACGTTCGATTTGTGGTTCTCGCAGATGCACTTCGAGTTTCGGCCCGTTGACGCCGAATCCCAGGCAGTTGATTCGTCGGCTTCCATAGCCGTGATCGCGCCCGGACAGTTTGCTGCGGATCGTTTGAGCAAACACTACCTACGTCAAATGCGAGGTGCCGTGGGGAGTGCGGTGGGCAGCAACGCGCGTGTGACAGTTGAAGTCGCACCGGCAAAGCAGGTTGAGTTGCCGTTTGAGGAGTTGTCGAGTGACAGTGACACGGCAGACGGTGACACGGCGCCGACCGTTACGGTTCAAAGGCCGCCGGCTCGGAAGAAGCGCGCGACAACATCACTGGGCCAGATTCTGAAGGGTGATGTCGGGGCTCGACGCAGCGGAGCTTCTGCATCGGGCGCACCTTCGCCCGCGAATCGGCGCGGCGAACCATCGTCCGCGCGGCCATGGAGTGGAGCATCGTCGTCGCAACCGAAAACAAATCCCGATCTCACCTGGGAAGCATTTGTCGAGAGCAAGTCCAACTACTTCGCTCGTGCCGCGTGCCAGCTCGCGATCCAGGATCCTTCCAAGGCATCCCCGTTGGTGCTCTGGGGACCCGCTGGGTCAGGAAAGACACACCTCTTGCAGGCGGTGGCGGCCAAGTTGCGATGCGTGCACCTGATGCGACGCGTCGTTTATCTCTCTGCCGAGGAATTCACCAACCACTTTCTCAAGGCGCTTCATTCGAATTGCTTGCCGGCCTTCCGAACACGTTTTCGTGACGTCGATGCTCTGCTCATCGATGACATTCAATTCTTTGCCGAAAAGAAGGCCACCATCCGCGAACTTCATCACACGGTGGAGTTGTTGACTGAGATTCGGAAGCCGCTGTTGTTTGCGGGGCCGAAATCCCCGAGCGAGCTACAAGGATTGAGTAGCGAACTGGTCGGTCGCTTGCGATCGGGGCTGGTCTGCGAGGTCGAGACTTTGGATTTGGATGCCAGGTCGGAGTTATTGCGGCGATACGCCGAATCCCGTTGCCCTTTTCCTTGGCCCGAAGAAACGCTCACTGAGATCGCTCGCTTGGTCGATGGCGATGGCCGCGTACTCAGCGGCGTCGCGAATCTTGTCGCATTGCTTCAGCGGATGAACGGGCAAATGCCGAGCCTCGATGTGATCCGTCAGCACGGCGGTCATTTGCTTCGCACCGCCGGCGTGCCGATCACGTTGACGGCAATCGAACGTGCGGTCGAGCGAGTCTTCCAGCTGGAAGCGAAATCGTTGCAGTCAAATTCGCAGGCCAAATCGGTGACCGAGCCGAGGATGCTGGCAATGTACCTTTCTCGCGAAATGACGAGCAGCGCGTTTTCGGAGATCGGCGGCTACTTCGGTGGTCGAAGCCACAGCACCGCGATCCTCGCGAACCAGCGTGTCAAGCAATGGCTGGAGGTCGGCAAGTCGGTCGGCCGTGGCCGCTCTGCCTTTTCGGCGGAAGAGGCGATTCGGCGGATCGAGTCGACGCTCAAAACGGGGTAGTCCGGATACCCGACTTGGTCCGGCGACGGCTCAGTCGCTTTAATGGATGTGCAGGCCGGATTGATTTCTCTCTTTTCCAGGGAACGGGAACATGATCGCAGATTCGTCGGAT
>JBCBLJ010000059.1:0-18254 GCA_038520195.1 Planctomycetota bacterium | reverse complement strand
TTCCCTCGCTCACGCGTCGGGTTACCAAGCAAGATCAATCGTTCCTGCAGCACTAGCGTCTCCCAGGGTTATTCGTCGGTTTCCGCAGCCGGATCACCTTTTGACTTTTTTCGTTTGACGAAATCCTTGATCTTCTTTTCACGCTCGCGGAGTCGTTTGACGCGGGATTGATACTTCTCTTCGCGTTTCTTGAGCGCCCGATAGCGGCGTTTCACGCGTGTCGCCGCGTCTCTCACCTTGGCCCGCTTGCGGTTCAGCCGTTCGCGCTCGTCGTCCTGAACTTCGTGAAGCAGATCGAGATCCTCGTACTCTTCGTCCTCCGGCGAGTCCTCGTCTTCGTCCTCGAAGGACGCGAGCATCTTGTCGTATTCACGTTGCTCCTTGGATTGAAACAGGGCCGGCGTGACGAAGACGGCGTTGGCGATGATCATCATCAATCCGAAGGTGCTCATCCCCAAGAACAAAGCGATGCCCCCGTGCACCCCCACCGCGACGGCGAGCACCAACGGACGTGTGACGCGTGGCCAGACCAAAGCGCAGTAAAACACCTCCCAGAACAGCGTCGCGTTGGAAAGGGCGGCGATCAGCGCCGGATACTTGGCCAGCCAAGTCATGTCCAGCGACTGATATTCGTAATTCGCCACGGCGTACCAGACCGCTGTTCCGTCCCACCACGTGACGCCCCGAGCCTTGGCGAGGCCGCCGAACATGTAGATCACGCATAGATGGAGCTGTAGCAAACGCGTTCCAATGTTGGCAGCGACGCTCGGTGCATCGTCCGGAAGAAAGAACCGCCAGACTGGCGACGCGTCACGTTTTTCGCCCAGCCGACTTCGAAGCCAAGAGTCGATCGAAAAGCGAGCACCGCAGGGCATGAACGCCAGGTAGAACGTCGTGTAGGTAACGATCTGATCGAGCCCGAACAACGCTGGCGTTAAGCGATGTAGATACATGAGCTGCAGAAACAATGCCAGCGGAACGGAGAGTCTGGTCGCCGCACCCAGCATCATCATGGCGGTCACCGTCAGCGTCACCAGGTGGTGTGCCCAGATGACCGTCGAGCTCTCGAAGTGCCATAGATAGCTTCGACCGCAATCCGATGATCCGAAGGCATCGTCATGCAGTTGCCGCGCCATCTCGTTGTTGATCCACGCGTCAGGCCCGATGAAGGACTGCAAGTCTGACGCGAGAACGATGTGGCAGTACAGCAACATCGCGCCGGTCAGAAGCCTCAGGACGCACACGGTCTGCGGCCGCGACGGTGTGAACCAAAAGCGGTCCCACGCATCGACCCACTTAGAAATCGCGAAGGCGTACGATGTGTCCGACGGTCGAAGTTCGCTTTCGGCTTCGCCACTCATCGCTCGATTTCCTCGGCCTCTTCGACCGACGGCTCCGAAGGCGGTAATTCTTGCGGCTCTTCTCCCGCGTCCGGCAACGGGATGACTTCCGTCGGTGGTTCCTCGACAACCTCATACGTGGCCTGATCCAACAGCGGCTCATAGAGTCGGCTATCGTTCAAGGCGATCGGTTCGGCTTGGAAATCTTCGAGCGCAGGGATGTAGTGAACCACGCGACGGAGCGCGACTTCTTTGCCGGGATGCTTCGTCTTTAAGTGGTCGACCATCGATTGCCGGAGGAATTCGTACCTGGCGCGACGACGTTCCCACCAAAGCGCTTCATCGGGGTCCGACTCAAAGAGGATCTGCGGCGGCCCCGGTTCGACGTACGACTCGCTGAGGTACTCCGTCAGCATAAAGTGTCGGTGATAGAGTAAACGCGGCCATTGTCGTTCGCGGTCCGGATAGAGCGTTTCTTCGATCGACCCGTCCTCCGACACGACGGCGACCTGCATCACGCGGCTGGGGCCCGGGTCCGGGGCGAAGAATGCGTAACCCCGGTCGAGATAGAGGAATTGTCCGTAGCCAATGAACGGGCGGCTGAGCGCCCCGATCAGAGAGGAGCCGCCCATCATTCCCTGCGTCTGAAACAGCAGCGGCGGCAGAAACACGGCCAACAGATGGAACACGATCGCGAAGCTGAGACAGGCCTTGATCCGCGAAGAAAGCCCTGGTCCTGCGTGATCCGCTGCCGTTTCGAACAGCGCGTCGTCATCCTCGCGGTCTTCGTCTTGCGACATCGAATCGAGAGCAAACTGAATGCGGAGAAGAGAGTGTGCAGCACCGTCGGGTGGTGCCGTCACAGGTTAGCCAAAGATCCTTCCGTTGGCACCGATTGAATGCGCCTCGCTGCAAGAAAAAACAAAACCGTCCATGACTTGGTCATGGACGGCTTTGCGTCGATCGATCGAAAGACCGGGAAGCGGCTAGTTCTTCGCGACCGATGTTGGTGCGAAGTCGAACGTCAATTCATTGGTGCTGCCCGCCAACACGTCGAGCACACGTTCACGACTGACCTTTTGTCCGTTCACCGTGGCGGTGACGCGGACGGTATAGTCCTTCCAGGATTGGCCCGCACCGAGCTGGCTGGTGCGGAAGGTGCGGACGGTTCCCGATCCCGCGGTGTCGTTCCCGGCGAGGTTGACCGTCGCGTCGTTGGGAACATTCAGTTTCACAACCGTGATGACTTTCGCTTCGGGTTTCTTGGAAGTCACGTCATCTGCCGCCGGCTTGGATACCGCCGGTGGCTCGAAGACAACTTCTTCCATGTCACCCGGGCGAAGCTTGACTTCCCGGCTTTCGGTTTTTTCCTCACCTTCGTGGTCGTAAGTCACTTTCACGACGTAGGTGTAGAGGTAGCCGTCTTTCAGCCCACGCGACATGAACTTGCGGACAACGCCTTCGCTCGATGTCTTGTGGCCGTTGACGGTGACCGCAGCACCTTCAAATGGAACGGCGACCGTTAGCAATGCCGCGTCATCATCGAGTGCCGGTTTCGCCGAAGCGTAAAACGTCTCTTCATCGGCCGTTGTTTCTGGAGCGGCCGGTTCCGCTGGTTTCACCACACGCGGTGCGGAGTACTTGCGATAGTTTGACTGGACGACCGATGACTCGTAGCCCCCAAGGCCGGACGAGCTGGCAATCGACGCCGTCGCGGGACGCGAGTAACTCGTCAGTGGAACACCGATCGACCCGCCAGTGCTGCCCGAGCCCGTGCTACCGCCGCTGCGATAAGAGACAGTGCGAACGACCGCGTACCGCGACGAGCCTCCAGAAGAGCCGGACGAGGCACCGCCAGACGATCCACCCGAGGAACCGCCGGACGAACCGTGGTGTCGGGCGCGCAGGCGATCGATCAATCGGACGCGACCGCCGCTGCTGCCACCTGAACTTCCACCGGAAGAAGCGTAACTGACGGTCACAAGACCGCCACTGCTTCCACCGCTACTGCCACCACTGCTGGCTGATGCCCGGGCCGCGCGATTCGCATGAATGGAAGCCGCCAGCCGTCGCAGTGGACCGACACGTCCGTAGGACCCGCCGGAACTGCCTCCGATCGAGCCCCCAGACGATCCCGTGTAAACGATGGCACCGCCGCTGGAGCCACCGGAAGATCCGCCTGCCATCGCCAGGTCGGAATTGGCTGTGACCGCGATCATCGCCGCAGCACAGGCCAGAATTGAAGTACGCCTCATCGTTGTGAAATCCCTCCGATCGTTTCCAGTGACCGTGATGCGACGAAGCCGCTCCGTCGTTCCGGTGAATGACGGCCGCCCACCAACATGGGTGCGGCCGAACGTAAGATAACGGCCTGAATTGGCCGATCAAGCAGTCAGGGCAAAATTTGGGGATTGGGTAAAGTTTCGTTCGCTGGCCCGTTTTCGTATAGGTTTGTGTAGGCCTGGACCATTGTCTCCAGCGAAAAACCGCTGCGAATCGCGTTCTGATTGGCCGCGCCGATTGACTTGACGAGGCCGTCGTCCACAAAGAGCGCCTCTGCGAGCTGGGCCATTTGGCCTGCATTTCCGGGATCGAAGCCCTGTTTCTTGGCGCGATCGCTCGACTGGTCGCCAAGCAGCTCCTCACTGCCCTCGACACGTGAACAGACAACGGGAATGCCGGCGGCCATTGCTTCCAGGACGACATTGGGCATCCCTTCGTAATGGCTCGGCAGGAGCAGCAATCTCGCGGCCTTCAAATACGGACCGACATTGGGTTGGAATCCGAGCATCCGAACGCGGTCCCCATACGGTTCCGCCCAAGTTCGTAGGCTGTCCGACAGTGGGCCGTCTCCGATGATCAAAAGATGACGGTTCGCGCCATCGAGCAATCGCGTCGCTTGCTGCTGAATCCGTTCGAGGCCTTTTTGCGGATGCAGCCTGCCGACAAACAATGCGACCTTGCTTTCGTTTGGCCAGCCGAGTGTTTCCCAGCGGATTGGTGGAGTGTCCCGATACGCATCAACGTCGACTCCGTTGGGAATGACGACACACTTTTTTGACTCAGCATCAAGTTCCGATTCAGCAAACCGTTGCACCTGCGCACTGACGCAGACCAGCGTTTCCATCTTCGCGACCGCGCGGCGCTCGATCAAAGCGCGAAGTCGATTTGATTCGGCGACGCGAAGTCCGCCCAAGATGCGCTGAACTCCGGCGCGTTTTGCCGCGTCGACACCCAAACAGTTGGCGTGAAACAGAAACGTCTGGCAAATGTCGGGTCGCCGCCCGGAAAGACATCGTCTCAGCCATCGCGTGGCGGCAAACAGTGACGTCCAATGATCAAAACCGCCGAACTCCGTTTCAATGTTCTTTGCCTCCAATCGGTCCACCAATCCCCTTCGGTTCGATGACGGGCGAGATCCGATCGAAAGCACACGAACTTCGTGTCCGCGACGAGCCATTGCGAGCGCGATCTCCGTGAGCGTTTTTTCGGCGCCCCCGATGTTAAGTTCCGTGATCACGAAGTCGATACGCATGGAGGACAGGATAAACGGGTGTCGTCTGCGGCGCAATCGGTTCAATCCATCGTCAATCGAGTCGAGCGGCATTGACTGCCAGGAATGACTCGTGCTTGAATACGCGCGCGGGCGAAAATCAAACGTCTCAATTCACGTCGAGGACATGGAGTCTCGTCCCGGAGACGAGTTTCCAAGCGTTCTCAACCGGAGCACGACATGCTCTCCACGATGAACATTACGATCGAGTCGGTTCATGGGTTAAAGGAAACCGTCGTGATTAGTCGCGATGGGGTTCGGCCCGCGGGATCACAGACCCCGCTGTCAAAGGCACCCAAGCCCGACGAACTTCGTCGCGCCAGCGAGACAAACGACCGACGCTGAGTCGCAGCCGCCGGTTGTGGGCGCCGAATCGCTGCCGCCGAGTGCGCGCCGAATCGACCGACTCAAGTAGGGTGAGTGGTCGCGGTTGCCGACACTGCTGCCTCTGTGTGCCGTCGCGATGGTCGGTCGCTGATATCGGTCTACGTTCGCGAACGCGATATCACCGCCGCGATATCGCGCTACGCGGATCGCTGATAGATCGCCGTCAGTAGCGTCTCGGTGTCTTTGAATTTCTTCTTCGTCGAGAAGGCCTCGTCGATGAGTCGTCGCGCGTCGGCCTCGCTATGACCCAGCGTGATCAGCGCGTCGAAGGTTTCGGCGGCGACACCGTCGTCGTTCGCCGCCGCTGCCGAGTCGACCTTGCCGCTATCAACCATCAGTGCGAATCGCGGCATCTTTCGGCGGAGCGTGGCGATGATTTTTTCGCTGGTTTGCGCGCCGATGCCCGGCAGCGTCGTGAGTCCTTTGGCGTCTTGTTGTTCGATCATAACCGCGAGTTCGCGAACCGGCCGGACCATGGCTCGCAGTGCCGTCTTGACGCCCACGCCCGAGACGCTGCAAAACAGATCAAAGAACTGGCGTTCCGGTTCTGTCGAGAACCCGATCATGCGCGGCGTCAGTCGTCCACCGCCCTGGGCGTTGCCTTCGATGTAATCGAGAGTGTGCAGCCGAACCTGTTCGCCAATCCGCGACTGAAGTTGCCGCCGTGTGTAATCACCGACGAGCACCTCGTATTCGAACGGCTCGGACTCAATGGTGACGAACGCCTCGAAAACTTGGGTAAGTTTGCCTGAAATCGAAAGGATCACTGCGACTGCTGGAGAAGAGGGTTGTGTTGGAAGTGAAAGCCGCAAATCGCAATGGCAAGTGCGTCGGCGATGTCCGCCGGTTCGGGGACTTCACGGAGTCCGAGTTGCATGCGAACAGCTTGCTGCATTTGGTGCTTGGGGGCGTGACCGTTGCCGGTCATCGTTTTCTTGACCTTCGTCGGCTCAAAGCTTTTTACCTCGACGCCTTGCTGGGCCGCTGCCAGGCAGATCGCCCCGCGTGCGTGCCCCATCAGGATCGCAGTCTTGGGACGCGAATAGTGTGAGAACAGCTGTTCGAGGGCAAGGAAGGTCGGGTTGTGTTGCTGGAGAACTTCGTGGACACCGTCGTAAATCTCCCGAATTCGGTTCTCCAGCCGATCGCTCGGTTTGCTGCGGACCACACCGGCTTCGACGAGTCTCATTTCATTGCCGCTGACTCGGATGACGCCATAGCCGGTCAGGTTCAAGCCCGGGTCGATGCCCACGATCAGGTCGCCTCGCACCGATTCACTTGGCGGGCCAGTCCGTTCGGCCGCGCCGGAATTCATGAGTTCAGTTCCCAGGTGGTTCCTTCTTTTTTGTCCAGTAGCGCGACGCCGAGTTCTCCTAGCCGGTCGCGGATCGCGTCGCCCGTTTGATAGTCTTTGCGCTCGCGGGCCTCTTTGCGAAGGTCGATCAAAAGATGAATCGTTTTGTCGAGCAGTTCGGTCGCTTCGTCGTCGCCGCCAGCCGCCATCGGTTTCTTCGTGAAAAGCCCGAGCACGTTCGTGAGTTCCTTCATCACCCGCATCGCCGCGACCAGTGAGACAGACGCTGGTGCGTTGGGGTCCGCACCGGGGCGAAGGTCATTCTCTTGAATGAAGCGGTTGATCATCCGGCTCCAGTCAAACAAAACGCTGATCGCAGCCCCCGTGTTGAAGTCGTCGTCCATGGCTTCGAGGAACTTGTCGCGATGGGACTTCACTTCCGCCAGCAGCCCATCGGCACCGGGGTCGAAGTGTCCGGCCTCGCGTGTCTCTGCCGCCGTGGCCAAGCCGTCGTAGAACGACTGCCCGGTGATCTCTTCAAAGCGGTCGAACAGTCGAAAGAATCCTTCCAGTGAGGTGCCCGCTTCTTCCAGGACCTCCTCGTTGAACACAATGGTGGATCGATATTGTGTGCGAAGCAGGAAGAAGCGAATGCGCGTTCCGGTATGGTGCCGAATGAGCTCGCTGAGCCCACCGGCACCCTTACTGCGGCTGATTTTGCCCGCCGATGCTTCTTCGACCGATTCGGCATCGCCCGCCCCCTCGCGATCGCTTTTACCGCCGACTTTGCCCTTCTCGCCCGCACGCATCAATCCGTTGTGAAGCCAATACTTCACCATCGGCTTGCCGTGGCAGCAGCTGCTTTGGGCGAGTTCATTTTCGTGGTGCGGAAACATCAAATCGAGTCCTCCGCCGTGAATGTCGAAGGTCTCGCCAAGGATTTCGTGGCTCATGGCGGAGCATTCGATATGCCAGCCGGGGCGGCCTCGACCCCAAGGGCTGTCCCACGCGATCTCGCTCGGCTTCGCGGATTTCCAAAGGGCGAAATCACCCGCGGAACGTTTTTTCGCGGCCGCTTCGCCGCCTTCACCTTGCTGGTCGTCGACGCTGCGGTTTGAGAGCTGCCCGTATTGAGCGTCTTTCATGACGTCGAAGAAGACATCACCGTCGACGGCATAGGCGATGTCCTTCTCAACCAACCGCTGGATGAACGCGATGATGTGCGACATGTAGTCCGTCGCTCGCGGCATGTAGTCGATCTGGTTGACGCCCAGCTCGCGAAGGTTCGCGAGATAGTCGGCGGTCATCTCAGTCGCGATTTGCGAGACGGGGATTCCACGTTCACGACTCTTGTTGATCAGCTTGTCATCGACATCGGTGATGTTGACGACCCAGGTCACGTCGTAGCCGATGTACCGCAGGTACCGCTTGATCGTGTCAAAGATGACCGGCCCGACCATGTGGCCGATGTGAGATTCCGCATAAACGGTGGGGCCGCAAAGATAGATGCCCACGTGGGGTGCGTTGACCGGCTCGAAGGGCTCTTTGGTTTTGGAGAGCGTGTTGTAAACGCGAAGCTGGTGGGTGGGGCTGGTCACGGCGCGGCGGTCAAGAACGTTCGATGGGGTGGAAGAGTGAAGATGGAGCGGCATTGTAGGGGCGTCGATCACTCTCGCCGAGACCGAATTCAGTCGGGAGCGAGTCCGTGATGCGGCCGCGGTCACCTTGTTCGGCGTTGCGGCACGCACGCCGGTTGTCGCCCCCTGATTGACCAAAATGGTTGTCGCTCATAGATTTACGGCCGCGCAGGCGGAAAAAGCGGGCTCAGACTCGCTGTTTCCCCAACCGAACTCATTCCCTCACCGGTGCACGGCGGAAGATCGGCCGTGTCCTGCCGGTGGTTTTACGTCCCCTCTCAGACGGTTGATAGAGAACGATCATGGCGAACAAGATGGTTTACTACTTCGGTAAGACAAAGACCGAAGGCAAAGGCAAACCCAAAGACCTGCTCGGCGGAAAAGGATTGAATCTTGCCGAGATGACTTCGATCGGATTGCCCGTTCCGCCCGGCTTCACCATCACCACCGAGGTCTGTGATCAGTACTACAAGTCCGGCGAAAAACTGCCCGAAGGCTTGATGAGCGACGTCGGCAAGGCCGTCAAAAAGCTCGAGAAGGAACTGGGTAAGAAGTTCGGCGATGACTCCAACCCGCTGCTGGTCAGCGTCCGCTCCGGCGCCGCGGTCAGTATGCCGGGGATGATGAACACCATCCTCAACCTCGGTCTGAACGATGTTGCCACCGAAGGACTTGCCAAGGCGACCAAGAACGAACGATTCGCGTACGACTCTTACCGCCGACTGATCAACATGTTTGGCGACGTCGTGATGGGAATGGACCACCATCAGTTCGAGAAGGCCTTTGACAAGATCAAGAAGAAGTTCAAGGTCACCGACGACACCGAGGTCCCCGCCGAAGGACTCAAGCTGCTCTGCGAAGCGTATAAAGACGTCTACCAGAAACACACCGGCGAGCCGTTTCCGCAGGAGCCGCTCAAGCAGCTCGAACTTGCCGTCCAAGCCGTCTTCGGGTCCTGGAACACCGAACGCGCTGTCAAGTACCGCGAGATCGAAGGCATCCGGAATCTGCTCGGCACCGCCGTCAATGTCCAGTCGATGGTCTATGGCAACATGGGCGAAGACTCGGGAACCGGCGTCGCATTCACCCGTAACCCCAACACCGGCGAGAACAAGTTCTACGGCGAGTTCCTCGTCAACGCCCAAGGGGAAGACGTCGTTGCGGGGATTCGAACCCCGCAACCGGTCGCCGAAATGCCCAAGTGGAATCGTGCGATTCACAAAGAACTACTCGAGGTCAAAAAGACGCTCGAGAACCACTACACCGAGATGCAGGACATCGAGTTCACGATCGAACGCGGAACGCTTTACATGCTGCAAACGCGAACCGGCAAGCGAACCGGGATCGCCGCCGTCAAGATCGCGTGCGATCTCGTCAAGGAAAAGCTGATCGACGAGAAGGAAGCCGTGATGCGGGTTCCACCGAACGCCCTGACTCAGCTCTTGTTGCCCAGTTTTAAGACGACCGCCCGAAATGCGGCGGACGTGCTTTGCAAAGGGATCAACGCGTCGCCGGGTGCCGCCGTCGGCAAGCTCGCGTTCACCGCCGAAGAGGCTCGTGAGCGAAAGGATGCTGGCGAAAGCATCATCCTCGTCCGTCGCGAAACCAGCCCCGAAGATGTCGACGGCATGAGCGCCGCGGTCGGTATCCTGACCAGCACAGGTGGTGCGACCAGCCACGCCGCGGTTGTCGCGCGTGGTTGGGGAAAGTGCTGTGTCGCCGGTGCCGGTGACGTCTCGATCGATGAGAAAGCTAAGAAGATCAAGGTCAACGGCAAAACTCTCGGCGTCAATGATGTCGTCAGCCTTGATGGTACCACCGGCGAAGTCATGCTCGGTTCCGTCGAGACCCAAGAACCCAAACTGGGCGGTGACTTTGCCAAGCTCATGAAGTGGGCTGACGAGTACCGCCGCATGAAGGTGCGGACCAACGCCGACTCGCCCGCCGACAGCAAGCGGGCACGCGACTTCGGCGCCGAAGGCATCGGGCTTTGCCGTACCGAGCACATGTTCTTCGAACCCGACCGCATCATTCACATGCGGGCGATGATCCTTGCCGAGGACGAGGCGACGCGTAAAGCGGCGCTCAAGAAGTTGCTGCCGTTCCAGCGCAAAGATTTCGAAGGCATCTTCAAAGCGATGAAGGGTCTGCCGGTGACGATCCGTCTCCTGGATCCGCCGCTTCACGAATTCTTGCCGCACGAATCCGCCGCACAAAAGGAAATGGCGACGGAACTCGGGGTCAAACCCGCCGAGATCAAGAAGCGTAGCGTCGCGCTGCACGAAGCCAATCCGATGCTCGGCCACCGCGGTTGCCGTCTCAGCATCACGTATCCCGAAATCCTCGAGATGCAGGTTCGCGCGATCACCGAGGCGGCCATCAGTTGTGCCAACAAGAAGATCGACGCTCACCCCGAGATCATGATCCCACTGGTCGGTACTTTCCAAGAGCTTGAAATGCTTCGCGGCCTCGTCGAAGAGACCATCGAAGCGACCAAGGTCGCCAAGAAGTACACCGGCGAGTTGGACATCGCGATCGGAACGATGATCGAGATTCCGCGTGCGGCGCTGACGGCCGATCAAGTCGCCGAACACGCGGACTTTTTCAGCTTCGGTACCAATGACCTGACGCAGATGACCTTCGGCTACAGCCGCGACGACGTCGGCGGATTCTTGCCCGACTACATCGCCAAAGACATCTTGCACGTCGACCCGTTCCAGGCGCTCGACCAAACCGGCGTCGGTCAGTTGGTCGACATGGGGGTCCAGAAGGGTCGCAAGACGAAGCCGAATTTGAAGGTCGGCATCTGTGGCGAGCACGGTGGCGAGCCAACGTCGGTGGACTTCTGCCATCGAGTCGGACTCGACTACGTCAGCTGCAGTCCATTCCGAGTGCCGATCGCTCGCCTCGCTGCCGCCCAGGCCAGCATCAAGAACGGCTAGGCGGTCGGCGGGCCGTGCAGTTTTACCACGAAGTACACGAAGAGCACGAAGACGAGAGAAGTTTCGGCGTCGTGCCTTCGGCACTTGGTGGTTCGGTTAGGAGACGGACTTTGGGATTTGATGATTTGTCAAATCAGGTGATCGGCTGCGCAATCGAAGTTCATCGTTCATTGGGCCCCGGGCTGTTAGGGTCGACGTACGAGAAGTGCTTGGCTCACGAATTGCGACATGCAGGGCTTGGGTTCAAAACCCAGGCGGAGCTCCCGGTGCTGTACAAGGGCGTCAAGATTGATTGCGGGTATCGAGTCGATGTGCTGGTCGAGAACTCGCTGATTCTCGAGCTCAAAAGCGTCACGGAGTTTCAGGGGATTCACGAAGCACAACTTCTGACCTACATGAAGTTATCCGGCATCGGAACTGGCTTGCTAATCAACTTCAACGTCCGGCTTTTGAAAGACGGAATCAAGCGATTGGTTCTCTAGTTTCTTTGCCTTTATCCGACGTCGAGCCTCCCCTTCTTCCTTTGTGTGCTTCGTGCTCTTCGTGGTTCACTTTCTCGGACGGACTGGTTGTCGAGTGACCGTGGCCCGGCTCCGACCAGCGGTTCAACGCTTTGGTGAGCGGGCGTGCAGATTTACCACGAAGTACACGAAGAAAAGAGTCCGGGCTACGTGCCTTCGGCACTCAATTATTGCCGGCTATTGAAAGACAGGATCAAGCGATTGGTCACTAGCTTCTTTGCCCGTAGTCCGACATGTGGCCTCCCAACTCGATCTTTGTCTCCTTCTCCTTCTCCCTTTGTGTGCTTCGTGCTCTTCGTGGTTCACTTTCTCGGACGGACTGGTTGTCGAGTGACCGTGGCCCGGCTCCGACCAGCGTCGAGAAGTGTTCGGCGTTTTGGTGGGCGGACCGTACAGGTTTCACCACGAAGGACACGAAGAACAGAGAAGTTTTGGTTCAAGCCTTCGGCTCCTAATTCTTTCCGGCTAGCTTGTTACCTGTCACCAACATCCGAGCGCGCCAACACGATCTCTTCTCCTTCTCTCTTCGTGTGCTTCGTGCTCTTCGTGGTTTACTTTCCCGGACGCACTGGTTGTCTGAGTGACCGTGGCCCGGCTCCGACCAGCGTCAAGAAGGGTTCGGCGTCTCGGTGGGCGGACCGTGCAGGTTTCACCGCGAAGGACACGAAGAGCACGAAGAAGAGAGAAGTTTCGGCTTCGAGCCTTCGGCTGTTGATCAACTTGAACGTCCGGCTACTGAAAGACAGGATCAAGCGATTGGTTCTTTAGCTTCTTTGCCTGTAGTCCGACATGTGGCCTCCCCACACGATCTTAGTCTTCTTCTCCCTTCGTGTCCTTCGTGGTTCACGTTCCCTCCAAATAACGTCTTCAGGTGACCAGAACATGCTCAGAGCGACGAGCTAAGACAACAGCAAGCCTCGGCTGTCGTCGTCGTCTTCCCATTGACGGCGGACTTCGCGCAAGCCGTACGCACACATTTCGAATTGCTCGCTCATTCGCTGGATCAGATCACACGGGGGGCGATCTTCGCCGCCTTCGATACCGGCGGCGATCGCGTAGGCGCGTTTGCCTTGGACCCTGTAGTCGACCAGGTTGCCTGCGGCTTGCTTCTCACTCGCCAGACTCTCGGGGTACACGCCGGCCCAAAACAAAGTGAAATCACCGACGTGCCGATAGACTTCCCGCTTCGCCAGACCGATTCGCCGTTCGGCGTCGGAGACCATTTGTGCGACGTGGCGTGTGCGGCGGCCGTCACTCTGCCGAAGCGAGTACACCGAATCGGATCGCACGAATCGCAACATCAAGTCGCTGACGTAGTCCACCATTTGAACGTCCGCGACGCCCAACTTCGAATGGAAGATGAACTCGCATACGCCGCGAAAGAAACGCTCGACGGTGGAGGAATCACCTCCGTCGGAGTCCTCGTGCTCCTGCCCCTGATTCGGTTCCAGTGTCATCTTTGACCTCTTCAACGAGAAACCAAAGCGAACCGAATCGCGCGTGCGAAATCAAGTTCGCAGTGAGATGGTCTTGACCGCGCTCGCTTGCCCACCATGAGCAACCTCAAGACCACTTTCAGCATAGTCGAAAATTCACGTCGTCAAATCAATTCGCGACGATCGCCAAAAACTCATTGACTGAGGGGATGTCGCCGCATACGCAATCGTAGTGTTCCCGCTGGCAGCCGGACGTCAAACACCGACGACTTTGGCGCTGGTATCGGTGTCACTTGGAAGCCTATGCGGCGTGTAACGATTGCTTGTCGGTCTTTAGTCGTTCGTTCGCAGGCTGCCCCACCAATCGGCACCGGGTTGCCAGTCCTCGGTAAGAATTTTGGCGTGAAACGTTTCTAGCCTTTGAATGCCTTGGGTGTGGTTGCGCTCCCACCATGCTTCAGTCTTCTCGGCGTCGTAGCGTGGGTCTTCGGTGGGCCTTCGAGCGCCGACTTCGTCCAGCCAGGCATCGAGTTGTTTCCACATTCGGGTCGCGCGGGCGGGATGGCTACGGACGACATCGCTGGATTCGCCGATGTCACTGGCGAGGTGATACAGCTCGTCGCGGTCATCTTCGTAGTAGTGAATGAGCTTCCAACCATCTTCAAGCAGGATCGCGTGAGGTTCGCCTCCCTGATTGCCGTAGTGCGGATAGTGCCAATAGAGCGGTCGGCTGGCAATCTCACCGCCGGTCAAAATTGGCTTAAGGCTCACCCCGTCGACGTGCTGCTTCGGACGAAGCGGTAAGTCGCACAGTTCGAGGATCGTTGGATAGAGATCGGCACCCGTCACGGGGAGATCACTGGTTGTGCCGGGCTTGATGAGTTTGGGGAAGCGAACGTAATACGGTTCGCGAATGCCGCCTTCCCATTGTCGGCCCTTGCCGCCTCGGAACGGAAGGTTGCTGGTGCAGAACGCGTCGCCGGAGGAGACACCGCCGTTATCGCTGGTGAAAATCACGATCGTGTTTTCGGTCAAGCCACACTCTTCAAGCGTATCGAGCACAACGCCAACGGCGTTGTCGACGGTTTCGACCATGCCGGCGTAAATCGGATGGTCCTGAACTTGTCGAACGGCAAGGGTGCGGTCGATCTTGAATCGCGGCGCGTCGGCGTCGCGATCGGGCGCAAGTGCGCGATACTTTTGCCACAGCTCTTTCGTGGTTTGGACCGGCCCGTGAACGCTGTAGAAGGACAGCATCGCGAAGAACGGCGCGTCTCGGTGTGACTTGATGTACTCGGCCGTTTCCTCAGCCAATCGCATGGGCAATGATTCGCCGTCCGGACCGCTCTCCAGGGCAGGGTTGTTGTAAGGCGCAAAATAACCGCCTGGTGGGCTGCCTCGATGGTGACCTCCTTTGTTGACTTCGTAACCGTGATCATCCGGCCAAGATCCTTCGCCACCCAAGTGCCACTTGCCCGCAAAGAACGTTCGGTAGTCGGCCTCGCGAAGTGCCTCGGCGATGGTTGTTTCTTCGGCGGGTAGAGCGTGTACATACTCAGCCGGTAACACACGGTAGGGTCGCTTCCAGTCCATGCCGCTCGCCGCGCCGATCCAGTCGGTGATGCCATTACGGGCCGGAAACGTCCCCAGTTGGATGCTCGCCCGCGAAGGGCTGCACACGCAACACGTCGCGTAACCGTTCGTAAAACGCATGCCACCGCGTGCGATGCTGTCGATGCGAGGCGAGCGATAAAACGTGCTTCCTTCGCCCGAGAGATCGACCGCGCCCATGTCATCCATCAGGATCAAAACGACATTCGGTCGGTTTGCCGACGATCGCTGTACCGCCGATTGCTGTGCCGCCGATTGTTGGGCCGCCGATTGCTGTGCCGCCGGTCGCTGGGCAGCGCAGAAGCTCGAGGCCAAAAGGAGCACGGTGGCGGCGAAAGAGAAAGCGATTCGGAACATGACAGCCTGCGGCGCGTTGGGGAGGGAAGTTCGCGACATCGTAATCCATCCCGTCCACCCGCGTTGCCGCACCGTCCTCCCGCCTCGGCGGCCGATGGGCTGCGATGTTACTGGCCGAGCTGCGCCAACAGCAACTCGAGATAGCTTTCCCGAATCCGGTCACGAAGATCGAGTTGCCCGGCGAGACGTTCGATTTGCTCGGCGGCGTGGGTGAGTGCGTCGGCCTCCGAGTCATCGACAAGGAGTTCGATCTCGGCGAATGATCCGACTTGTTCGACATCATCCAATGTCACGGTGACCGCCGCCCATTCGTGTCCTTCCGTCCAGCGATGGCTGATGCGGTTTTTGCGAACCGTGGTGACCGCTTCGAACCCAAGCGAAACGAGCAGTCGCTCCATCTTGTTTCCGTCAGCGTCCTCGGGCGCGAGGCACCACTCAATCTCTTCTCGGGCCTTCAGCGCCTCGTCGTCGACTGCCAACTTCGGACCTTTGTAGGTGACCGAGGCGACGTCGTTGATGCGTCGCACGCGGAATGCTTCGCCGGTCCTGACGAAGTCGCGGCACGGATGCCGATAGTAGGTATCACCATGGCATTCGATCGGACCTGGTTGGGCCCCGGCTTCCCGCAGACGTCGCGTTAAATCCGTCGCTTCGCTCACGCGAAACTTCCGTTCGACTTCGAGCATCATCGATTGACGAGGTCCAGGTTTCGACGAATTCGATGCGCGACTTTGGGATCCGTTTCGTTCGGCAAATGTCGCTGGAGGATTTCGGCGACCTGGGGGCCACCGAGTTTGGAGAGTTGGTTGATCGCGAACAGGCGGACGCGGAAGCTCGGGCTTTGCAGCTGCGCCGCCCAGTGATCGATCAATTGTTGAGGGCTGAGGCTTGGCGGTGCAGGAAGATCGTCAAGCGTCTCGGCGATCAGCGTGCCCAGTTCGACGTCGCCGAGGCTTGCCGGGACCGGAGCGGTGGCCGCCGTTTGCGCTAGCAACTGCGGGACATTCGGGTTCTCCGCGAGTGAGTTAATCTGCGGCCGCACGAGCGTTGGAGCGGCGATCGGTTCCGGTGGCCAGTCCGTCCAGTCACCCGCCGGCACATACTGTTCCGTTGGCAAGCGCGGTGTTTGTGCCAATCGATCCTCCGACTCATCGGCCCGCATCACCATCCGCATCGCGATGTCAAACGTCTCGGAGTCGGGCGGCGCGAGCGGTGAAGTAGAATTCGACGGATTGGTTTCCGCGAGGATGTCTTGAACGACGGCGTCGGCGAGTCTTAGCAATCGTTGATGTCTTGCATCCGACGGTGGAGCTTGGAGTCCGCTCGCCGTGTCGTGTAGTGCGACGGCGAGCGTGTGCCGCCGTTCTTGTCGCTGTTCGGTGTGAAGTGTGACCCAATTGGTTTTCGCGGCCTCAATCGCATCGTAGCCGAGTCGTGATGTCTCGAGATTTTCACTCGCAATCGCCCTCACAACGGGACCGATCGCCGCCGGCTCGAGCTGGCAACTCCGGCAGATGTCGCGCAGCGATTCGTCGGTGATCCGGCGGTCACTCTGAGCGAGCCATTGATCGAGCCGATGCGTCTTCCAGAGGTGTTGTCCGGCAACCAAAAGGCAAAACAACGTCACGGAGATTCCGAATAGTGTTGCTGCCGCTCGAAGGCTACGCTTCGAACGATCATCGTCCTCCGCAAAAGCAGAGAACGGATTGGGCGCGGAATTGAGATTCAGCTTTTCCATGGCGACCCGGTGGGGAGGAAGGTCGAAATAGGAGCCGGATCATCCAAAAACGATCGCGACCGCCGCAAGATCACTCCTGGAGCGTGTTCGAGCATTTCGAACGATAGGAGCGTCGACGCTTTTGCAGTTGCTGGGAGGGAAATGACCGCTCGTCCCCGTGACGCCATTCAAAAAACGATCCGCGCCTACGGAGCCTCGGCGCGAAGCTCACGCAGCTTTTGGAGATAAGCACTTTGGTCGTTTTCCCAGGCTTTGATCATTCGAGTCGGGACGTCGATTCCCGCAGCCGCGTCAACCAGAATCGCCGCGACGGATGTCGGATCGATCCACTGCGGAGCGTCGGCGATCCAAAGCACTCGGCCAGTTTGATCGACCAAACACGACGCTCCTCCGGCGAGCCCCATTCGTTGACTGACGGCGGTTCGACGATCCTGAATCACACGAAACCGTGCGGGATCAAGCGTCGCGGAATTGTCTTCGTCGACGAGGATCACGAATGTCAGGCGGGCCCGCAATGCCGGCGGCACTTGAGCGTCGATGAGCGGCAGGGATTGGAGGACCGACGCGCCACGGGAATCCGAGGGAACGACCGCGAAAAAGGTGAAGTCCGAGCCAGCGCCGCGCTCGTTCACCGTCCAACGGCCGCTTGCATCCCTGGCTTCGAACCGGCCAAGCGCGCGTCCGATCGAACGGTGTGGCTGGCGAGGCGGCAGCGGCACCATCGCTCGAACATACTTGGGTTGCGAAGGGGGTTTTCCAAAACGCATTTCACCGAGCGTCGATCGTTTCTCGGCCGGGGCGAACGTCGCGTTGGGCAAACGTAGCTCCAGCGAGCGGACTCTCCAGCCGTCGGGCGTCGAGGGGTTTTCCTCGGCGAGCTCGATCGGAAGGTCGACGCTTCGAATCAGAGACTTTTGGCCGTCGATCCAGAATCGATAACGCTGGTCATCGGCGACGGCTTCCACAACGATGTGATCGAGATCGTCGCGTGATCGGATGCCGGCGTACTCGACTTTGGTTTGCTTGCCATCGAAGAGCTTCGCCATTGGGTCGGGTTCGAGTAACCATTCGAGTTGAGGCGGCGGACCGCCGAGACCGGCCACGATTTTTTCACGAAGCGTCGGCTCGTTTAAGAGCCGCTTCAGTTCAGGGCGCCCTTGCGGGGCGGCGGTTGGTCCAACCACGACCTGACCATCATGGTGGTTGGACTTCTCATCGTGGATCCAGCCGAGCGTTCGATCGCCATCGGACCAGAGGCGTCCGTCGTAGGCGGCGATCCAGATATTGGTTCCGTCCAGCAAGACGCGCATCGGCGCGGTGAAGCGTTGCGTCACGCCATCGGCTTCGACCGAAAGCCGGACTTCCCCGTCATCGCGATAGTGGGTCGTGCTACCGTAGCGGCTCAAGACGTGGCGGAGGTACTCGTCCGCGGCTGCGC
>JBCBLJ010000128.1:0-13833 GCA_038520195.1 Planctomycetota bacterium | reverse complement strand
GTGACCTGAACGAACCGGTCCGGTTGGTGATCGACCTCAAGCGTAACGAAGACCCTGAGGTCATCCTCAACCAGCTGTACCAGTTCTCGCCGCTGCAAGACACGTTCTCGCTGATCGGGGATCTCCGAAACGATGATCCGAGACCGGTTGCCTTTGAGTTCCTCAATTTGGCAACGGGCGCGGACCACGATGGTGCTGCGGCCGGTCTTGTAGCCACGACGGATTCCGCCACGGCCGCAAATGATGCCGCCGGTTGGGAAGTCGGGGCCTTTGACGATCTCGCACAACTGATCGATGGTCGCATCGGGTTCGTCGATCAACTTGATCAGCGCGTCGCAGACCTCGACGGGGTTGTGCGGCGGAATGCTGGTCGCCATGCCAACGGCGATCCCGCCGGAACCATTGATCAGCAGGTTGGGGAACTTACTCGGAAGGACGGTCGGTTCGGTGCGTGCTTCGTCGTACGTCGGGACGAAGTCGACCGTGTCTAACTTGAGATCGTCCAGCATCGACGCGGCAACGGCGGACAAGCGTGCTTCGGTGTATCGCATCGCCGCCGGTGGCAGGCCAGCGATCGAACCGAAGTTTCCCTGCTTGTCGATCAGCAGCGAGCGCATGTTCCATTCTTGCGCCATTCGCACGAGCGTCGGATAGATGACCGATTCACCGTGCGGGTGGTAGTTGCCGGAAGTGTCGCCGGAGATCTTGGCACACTTGACGCGTTTGCTGCCCGGGCCAAGGCTCAGGTCGTTCATCGCGACCAAGATGCGGCGTTGGCTGGGCTTGAGGCCGTCACGCACATCGGGCAAGGCGCGGCTGACGATCACGCTCATCGCGTACGTCAGATAGCTTTCGCGAAGCTCATCTTCGATCGGAAGATCGATCATTCGCAGGGCGCCGGCGGCACCGTCACCGCCGTTGTCATCACCGCCTTCTTGAGGCTCGGGAGCAGAGCCGGAACCGTTCTCGTCGTCTTGCCCGTTTTCGTTCTCGTCGTCTGCCAATTTGGTGTCTCACCGAAGGTCAAAAACCGCCAGAAAACCCGCGTTTTCGGGGTTTTTTACGTGGCGGAATTCTACCATTTTCCGCCGTCTCTCACAATCGGACGCGGCCTCCGGCGGGCACCAAAAACGCGCTAGAGTTCGCGGATCGAGACGTTTCGAAACTCGACCGCGTCGCCGTGTCCGGCGAACCCAAAATGACCCTCCGTTCGCTTCATCCCTGGGTGTGGGCGATCGCCCATGAACTCGGTGACTTCGGAGAGATCACAATCCAAAATCACGGTGCCGTTGAGTTCGACTTTGATCTCGCTGCCGACCACGGTGACTTCCTGATAATTCCATTGGCCGGCTTCACGAAGGAAGCCGCGCGTCGCCGGTACCATCCCGTACGCCGAGCCGTGGTACTGCCGCGGATCGAGATTCTCGTACTTGGCGGCAGGCGAATCCAGGACCTGCAGCTCGCACATTGCTGCGTAAGCAGCGTCGCCCTTGATCGGAGATCGAATCGCCAAGCCGTTGTTGCCGCCAGGCGGTAGGCGAAATTCCAACCGTACCACAAAGTCAGAGTATTCCTTTTCGGTCAGCAGCTTTCCTCCAGCTCGCTTCTTGCATCGAATCGCACCCTCAACCACTTCATAACCATCGGTGGCTCCGATCCATCCGGTCAGGTCGCGGCCGTTGAACAACGATTTGAACCCGTCGTCCTTTTTCGCGAGCCATTCGCCGGACTCCTCCGGGCTCAGTTCTCGAATCTTCAGGTTCCGCCAGCGGATCTCACCGCCGTGCGTCTGCAACTCGACCGGCCCTTGGTTGAACAACGGTGACTCACGATCCCAGTAGTTCTCCATGATCGCGTTGTCGACGACTTGCTTGCCATTGAGCCAGACCGATGTCCGTGCGCCGATCTGGATGACACGAACCGCGTTCCACTCACCGAAAGGTTTGTCGGCCAAAACCAGCGGATCCTTTCCCGGCGCACCGGCGCTGTTGTTCCAAAGCCCGCCGCTGCCTTTGTCGGCGCCGATGTTGAACTTTTTCTCGTCGGTGTAGTCCCAGATTTGGACCTGCGGATTGCCCTTGAGATAGATGCCGCTGTCGGCCCGCGCGACCGTCTTGTATTCCAGCTTCAGCTCATAGTCGCGGTAGTCTTGATTGGTGACGAGGTACGCGCCTTTCCCGTCGTTGACGAGCTCGGCGTTTTCGACGGTCCAGTGCTTCTCGGCATCCGCCTGCCACTCGGCCATCTTTGTCTTGCGTTCTTCGTCGCTCATCTCCGCAAACTTGATGGGACTGAAGTGGGGGCGGCCATGCCAACCGTCCAGGTTTTTGCCGTTGAACAAGCTGGTGAACGCAGGTTCGTCGGCGACGACGGTGGTGACGCAGAGCAGGGCCAGTCCGGCCGCAACGAGTGACTTCATCGAGAAAGCTCGCGAGGTGAGGGAATATTCAATCGGTGGGAGCGTCAATGATAGCCAACCGGCAAAAGTCGCGTGACGGTTTCCCGTTGGGCCGCCGCCGGCGGCAGGTGTCCGCCCCGAAATTAGCGACGCTGGGCTAGAAGTCGCGGCGAACGAAATACACGCAGGAGATCGCGAGCATCACGACCGTGAAAGTCACGCAACTGAGGATCGGACCGGCTACCTTGAGTTGCTCGTAGTCCTGGTCGTCGAAAGTATCCGCGACCAGCGACGACTCACCGCTGACCAGCGCGGACATCGTGTTACCAAGCTCCATCGTTCGCGGGGTGATCACCTGCAACGGTGAGAGAACATACTTGTCGATTGTGCGCCAAGTCTCCACCGACGGCCGCAAGGCCTGGTCCGGCAACCCAACAAGCTCTACGCCGTCGGCGTCAAAGAAATCGACTTGATCGATATGGTGTGCGACGACCAACCGATTTTGCTGTGGGTCGAAATCGATACAGCTCACATCGCGTTGCGGCAAACGCTCGATCACGATTTCGCCATCCGCCAGACGCAGGTAATGAGCGCGTCCGTCGGTGGTCAACATCGCGAAGCGGGTCGAATCGCCCAACGCACGGATCGAGATCACGCGTTGATCATCTGGCCGTTCGCACTCCGCGAGCACTTCCAACGAGTCCGCGTCGAGCCAGCGGATCGGTTCCTCCTTGCGGATCACCACGACCGCGTCGCCGCTGGTGGCCATCACCACCGGCACGGAACCGTCGCCATCGAAGGAGTGCTCCGATGCGACCTCACACCGAGACCCCGGTGTCGCATCGGTCGCTGGCAGCGTCAGCCGGACCACTCGCCCGTACGTGTAAACGACGAAGGAACGCTGGGAGGGAATCGAGTTCACGCGAACGGGATCGGAGAACGAGACGCCGCGCGGCGAAATCGATCGAAACTCCTCCGTC
Source organism: Planctomycetota bacterium (assembly GCA_038520195.1). Lineage (GTDB taxonomy): Bacteria > Planctomycetota > Planctomycetia > Pirellulales > Pirellulaceae > Stieleria. The sequence continues at coordinate 10,455 of JBCBLJ010000128.1, read as the reverse complement.
GCTCCACCCTGCATTCGCAATAGGTCTTTCACCCATTGTTGGACATCCGACCCGCCGCCATTGGCTGATTCATCATCGTCTTCTTTGTCATCATCCTCGGACCGCACCGAGTCGAGGACCGTCTGCACGCTCGTCATCGTCAGCCCCATGTTGTTCAGTGCGATGATCGAGTCGTCGAACTGGTACAGGTGTCTCGTGCCGACCGGAAGGCGCAGGCTCGGACGCGGATCGAAGTCGTTTTCGGCGTCGAGCACCAACAGGTCCAAGGAACCGCTGCCGTAAAGATTCATCCGACCGCCGCGAATCCGCGCGGTCAGCGCTTTGCCCTCGTCGATGGCCAGCGGCGGCACAATGTAATCGACTGGCCAGACGCCTTCGATCAATTGAACCCATTTTCCCGAGTCCGCATCGAAGCGTTTCGGTCCGCGACCGGCCGTCGAAATCACCATCTGGTCATCAAGGAACGCGAACGACCGGATCTTATCGGGGTTGGTCACTTGCGCATCGAAGATTTGCCCGACGAAGCCGATGACGAACAAGAATGCGCCGAACATGCACGCGATTCCGATCGAAAGCACCGGCGAACGCCAAAACAAACCCGCCAGAATCGAGACGCTGTAGTAGACCGCGAAAAGCAAAACGAGAACGGGAATGCAAAGCAGAAAGCGTGCGTTCCAGAGATCCAGCCTCGCGCCGGCGACGAGCCAAAGTCCGACCATGATCTGACTGACGCACAGGAACACGAACGCGCATCCGCCCACGTACTTCGCCAGCAGGAGCTTCGTGCGAGAAATCGGTTTGCTTAGCAGCAGGTGCAGCGATCCCGGTTGCAGCATGTCCGGCAAAATCGATGCGGTCACGAGCACACCCAGGAAGACGAGCGCGAGTCCGAGCAACCAGTTCATCAAGATTGGGATCACCAGCTGATTGACGAGCGTTTTGAACTGCGCCTTACCGATCGCAAACCGGGCTGGAAAGTCATAACCCAAGTACTGGAGTGTGATGGTCTGGGCCGATTGGGCCGCGAAAACGCCAGGCAGCGCCGCCTCGATCCGGAGCCGTGCTCGCCGCTTCCGCTGAGGCTCGGCGATGTCATCGTCGGCGATCTCGTCGAGCTCTCTCAACTCGCGCAGCCGTGGCGTCGACTTCCACGTTTCCGCGTCGTACCACGATTCCTCGTTGAGTGCATCGTTGAGCGCTTTGGCCAAGTCTCGCTTGTCGATTCGAATGTCGCTGCGGTCGACAACCCGGCGCAGTTTGCGCTGCAGGTCACTGGGGAACGCACGGGCGACCCGTCCCAGCGCGGTGTCTTCCTCGTCGGGATCGACCAAGCCGCGCGCGAGCATGGCTTTCCTCTGGGTGCCATTTTCCAGGTCAAACCAACGGAACTCTGTCGTGTAGTCCTCCCGAAATCCGATCGGGGCGATGCCCAAAAGGAAAACCCAGATCGCCGCGAACGCGACCCACAGGATCCGCGACGATAGCGCGCTGTGGAAGGAATCGATGATGATTGCCAAGTAGGGTTTCATCCGCCGTCGACCAACCGCATAAAGGTGTCCTCGAGTGTTTCGCGACGCACTTCCAACCGAGCGATCGAATGACCGCACTGACGCAGGTGATCCACGACCCGGTCAATGTCCGCTTGTTGTTTCAGCGGTAGCGCTAGCCGCAACCACCCCGGAGTCGGTGTGGCTTCGATTTGCTCCACCACTTCCGGCTCCAAGCACGAGGACCAATCGATCGATTGAGGCGGGGCACCGCTGGCGGAGACCACCTCGATGACCAGTTTTTGTTCTTCGCTGTCCTGGGCGAGTTGGTCTAGCGGGCCGGCGGCACGGATCTCGCCCTTCGCGAGAATCGCCACACGCGTACACACCAACTCGACTTCTTGCAGGATGTGACTGTTGAGGAAAATCGTTTTGCCTGCGTCGCTCAACCGTTGGATGACTTTGCGGACCTCGTTTCGACCGACGGGATCCAATCCGTCGGTCGGCTCATCTAAGACGAGAAGGTCGGGGTCATGAAGCAATGCCTGGGCGAGACCGAGACGCTGGTACATGCCCTTGCTGAAGCGACGGACGGACTCCCGGTCGCGGCCCCGCAAACCGACCAACTCCAGCAACTCGTCGCTTCGCGACTTGATCGCGGCATCGGACATTCGGCTCATTCGACCGTAATACCGTAACGCCGATCGTGCGGTGTGGTGACGGTCGACACGCAACGACTCCGGGAGATAACCGACCCGCATGCTCGCCGCGGCGCTGCCGATTCCCTCGCCGAACAGACTTGCCGAGCCCGACGAAGGTTTGACGACGCCGAGCAACATCTTGATCAGCGTGGTTTTGCCGGCGCCATTGGGGCCGAGAAGTCCAAAAACTTCGCCGGCGAATGCCTGGAGTGTGACCCCGCGGACGGCCTCCACGCGGCGATTCCCCATCAGCGAAAGGCTGCGATAGGTCTTTCGCAGCTCTTGTACATCAACGATGGGGGTCGGCACGGTGCGTCTATGTGGGTCGGCGACAAAAGTGTTTCGCCGAAGATCCTACACCGAAAGTGTCTGAAAGAACAAATAGCCGAGCCAAATCATCGACACCGCGATGACCCCTAACGCCAGCATCCGATGGGCCGGTTGACGCCAATGGGGCGGTTGGATTTCCCGCTCGTAGAGACTTCGAAAACGCTCCCGCTGGTTCTCCGTGGTGAAGACACCGTCTTCGACCAGTTCGTTCAGGCCGTACTGGGTGGAGTACTCGACGACGCCAAAAACACTGTGCCTTCGGTCAAGTTCGTCGACGCCGACGCCCTCGAAATACCACAGTTGATTGCCGAAGTCGGTCTCCGACTCCCCCCGAAAGTCGACGCAGCGCATTTGGAAAATCTCGCTGCGTTTGGGGCAAAATCGCGCGCGTACCATGGCGCGGTTCGAGTCCAGTCGAACCTGGCGGATGGTCGATTCGGAAAAGCGTTGTGCTTGGGCTTGGGTTCCCATAGATCCTTCCTCCGTATCCCGCCTAGTGGAACTTTAGTTCGCGTAAACGATTATTGCTGGGCGATCAGTTTCCGTCATGCCCAGAAAACAGTTTTTTAGGTGCGTTGGGCGATTTTTTGAGTCCTTTGGCTTCGTCTCGCGAAAATGGGAAAGACGAAGCGTTGTGCTTTTGTACAGTGACGCGAACTCGCTGTCGTTGCTTCGACAAACCAGGTGGGTAGGATGACAGTTGGTCGTTTTTCTCGCCAACGCGCCGCCCCGATTCATGCTCGAACGCCGCTCTCTCCGCGCTCCCGTCGCTCTTGGCGTCGTGCTGATCTTGCTGGTCGTGTTCCTGTGCGTCATTTGGGTCCTCGGGAATATTCTTCCCGTGACAACTGGGGCTCTGTTCTGGACCCTCTTCTCGATCGGCAGTGCGCTGCTTTTGAGCATCCTGGCGGTGGTGATTGCGTACATGACGCTGACGGTCAAAGCCTTCAAACTCAATCAACGGCAATCCAACTTCATTGATTCGGTGACCCACGAACTCAAGAGCCCGATCGCGTCTCTGAAATTGTATCTGCAGACGATGTCTCGCCGATCGGTGGACGTCGACCAGCAGCGCGATTTTCACCGCATCATGCTCGAGGACGTTGAACGCTTGGACACGCTTATCAATCACCTTCTCGACGCTGCGCGCATCGATCGTGGGAACGAAACGGAACACCAGGAAACGTTCCGTCTCGACAAGCTAGTTCGGCAGTGCGCTACCGCGGCTTGCATGCGTTACAAGCTGGATAGGGAAACCGTCACGGTCGACGCGCCTCCGGTCAGCATCAAAGGTGCCTTGATCCAAGTCGAAATCTTGTTTCGCAACTTAATCGACAACGCGGTGAAGTACGGGGGAAAACCCGCTGAGGTGATCGTCCGGGTGATCCCGACGCTTCGTGAGGGACGCGTGAACCAAGTTCTCGTCTCCGTCACCGACAACGGGCCGGGCATTCCCTTCGACATGCGGCGCAAGATTTTCGGCCGGTTTGTCAGGTTGGGGAACGAGTTGGAACGCAGCACGCCCGGCACCGGATTGGGACTCCATTTGGTCGGCACGATCAGCAAGTCCTTGGGCGCGAGCGTCCGGATTCGCGGTCGACGCGACATCGATGGTGTCTCCGGCACCGTTTTTGAAGTCACCCTCAAAGACGTCGTCACCGAGATTCACTCCGAACCTGCACCGATCCCGACGTAGACAACCCCCTTTCACAACCTCACGATTCGCGCCGTTTGGCGAGTCTCCAGACGTAGCTCCATGCGACACCACATCCTTGTCGTCGAAGATGAACAACACCTCGGTGTTGGGATCAAATACAACCTCGAAGCCGAGAACTATCGGGTCACTCTCGTCGAAGACGGCCCGACGGCGCTTCGGCTGATTGACGCCGCCAGCGAGTCCATCGACCTGGTCGTGCTCGATCTCATGTTACCGGGAATGAGCGGTTACACGGTTTGCGAAACCATGCGTGACGCCGGGGTGACCACACCAGTATTGATGCTTTCGGCACGCACATTGGCCGAAGACCGGGCACGTGGCTTCGATGTCGGTGCCAACCAGTACATGAACAAACCGTTCGAGCTGGATGAGCTGCTCAGTCGCGTAAAAAACCTGCTTCAACACGGCGTGCCCCAGCAGGGGGCGGCCCGCAAACCGAAGGAATCGGTCGAGCAAATCCAATTCGGTGAGGTGTCCGTCCATTTCCTCAACCACGAGCTGACTCACAACGGAAAGACGGTGCGGGTCACCGCAAAGCAGCTGAAACTGCTCCGCTACTTCGTCGAAAATCCTGGACGTGTGATCAGCCGTAGCGAGTTACTCCGCGAGGTTTGGGAGATCAGCGGCAACCTTCAAACGCGTGCCGTCGACCAGACTATTGCCCAGCTTCGCAAGATTATCGAGCCTGACAATTCCGCGCCGTCGCACCTACTGACGGTCCGTGATGCGGGCTACCGATTCGTGCTAGAACCAAGCGACCCTTCTGCTGAGCACGACGAGTCGGAGGGCGATGAGGCCGATTTTGCCGATCGCGATCCATCCGCCGAGACCGATTCGTCTCTTGAAACGGAAACGTAGAACGAGTTCCGTTTCGCAGCGTCACGGATCTTGCTGGCGGGATTGCTCTCGTCGGGGCTCGACTCGGAATTGAAAGAGGAGTCGCGACCAGTGTGTGCACAAAAAAAGCCCCCGGTCCAGTACGAGATCCTAGGGGGGCGGAGGATAACGCGCTGAGGGACCGGGAGCCGGTGGTTTTTTGGGTTGGTCCGACAAGGTCGATGCTTCCCTGCGACGACCTGCCGAACACTCCACAGTGAAAGACTTTGTCACGCCGACGTCCAATCCTTTGGCCATCGGTGATGCGACTTGTCCCGCAGTAACGAAGGGTTGCTTGGTTACCGGTGCAGGATCGCGCCGTTCACTGCTTCATCGTTGTCGGGCTGCGGTTGTTGCTTCCGTTCCAACGATGGGCGGAACATACGGGGCGCGATTCATCGCGGTCAAGGCGGATCGATCGGAGAACAGTTTGTTTTCTTGAGTCAAAATGCTGGCAATTTGGATGCACCCGTCGGTCTCATCGGACCGCACCGGTCATGACAGTCGCCACGCAACTGCACGTTCCATCGAAGAGACGTCGTACGAACCGAAGGCACGTCGCGCGACAGCGTCGGTAATCCATCGGAGTTTTTAAAGACAACGTCGTTGGCGTCGTGCAAAACATGTAGGATACTTGAGGGTTGAGTCACTATTTCACGGCAGAAACGAAGTAGACGAATGGAACCTCACGACATCGCGACAGCAGCCTCGGCAGTTCTTGCAAGGAGCTCCGTACCAGAGCTTCGTAACCTTCGGGTCGACGAAGAGTCCAATGAGCTACAGCTCCACGGACGCGTGCGCAGCTTCTATCACAAACAGCTCGCGCAAGAAGCCGTTCTGCCACTCGCTGGAAACATGCAAGTCGTCAACCACGTTGACGTTCAGAAGAAATAAGACGCGAGCGTCGCTTTCGCGCACCGAGGTGCGGCGTTAGTGCAACGTGATGCGTTTTTCAAACCGCTCGATTGTCGTCGCGCGGCCTTCGCTATCCGACTCGACAATCGCCCCGCAAAGACGCACGTCGCCGGTCGCGACATGAAAGTGACACGGTTCGGCGGTTCGGGTTGTATGAGTCACCCGCTCGATGTCACGGCCGATGATGCTCTCGTACGGGCCGCACATCCCGACATCGCATTGAAACGCGGTTCGCTTCGGAAGGACACAGGCATCGGCCGTTGGCACATGTGTGTGTGTCCCCAGAACCGCTGTCACGCGTCCATCGAGGTAGCGCCCCAGGCACTGTTTGTCGCTCGTCGCTTCGGCGTGAACGTCGACCAGGATCTGATCCGTGTGCGGTTCGATCTCAGCTAAGACTTCATCCAACGCATCGAAGGGGCAATCGACCGGACGCATGTAAACGCGGCCCATGATGGAGACGATCGCCAAAGGCCGTCGACCGCTTCGCTTGATCAAAGTCCACCGTCGGCCACTCGCCAATCCGGGGTAATTCGCCGGCTTCACGATTCGATCGCTCTTCTCAAGCGTCGGAATGATCTCCTTGCGACGGAAGATGTGATCTCCCAGAGTCACGCCGTCGATCCCCGAGTCAATCAACTGATCAAATTGCTTTGGCAGCAGACCCGAGCCGTCGGAAGCGTTTTCGGCGTTGGCGATCACATAATCCAGTTCCAGTTCATCCCGGATCCGCTGAGTGTTCTGAAGCACGGCCGAGAAGCCTGGTTTGCCAACGATGTCCCCGAGGAAGAGGATTTTCATGGGGGCAGCAACTATCTGTCCGAGCGGAAGAGAAGAGCGTGGCGGCGCGCGCGATGGTTAACAACGGTATCGGTGAGTCAATGACGAGTCAACGAGCAGGACCCGATGACACAGGTGCGGCTACCCGGGCTTCGCGATTTCGCCACTGATTTTTTTGGGCTATTGTGTTAGGTATTGTTCCGCAGATAGCGAATGGAAACGTGGTACCTCCCCGACGGAACGGGTGCGTGGCTCAAGGGTCGAACTCGTTTGCGATCCATCCTGTCCTCGGTTTTTGCAGTCCAAACTCGACACGTGCGAAATCACCTTTCGGGATACTCGCGTCCTTGGGATCTTCTTGAATGTCCGTCTCCTTTCAAAACGAATCGCCGACTTCGATCGATCTACCGGTGTACTGCCGCGAGGTCGCCGAGTCCGCCAAGCGAGCCAGCGCGGATTTGATGCGGCTTGATGCGGCGGTCAAGAATCGCTGGCTCTCGGAGTCCGCCGACGCATTAACCGACCACGCGGCAAAAATCATTTCGGCGAACGAGTTGGATCTCGCTGCCGCTCCGGGTTACGGACTGACCGACGCGGCCGTCGATCGATTGCGACTCGACTCGAAACGTATCGACGCCATTGCAACGGCGTTGCGAGAAGTTGCCGCGTTGGTCGATCCGGTTGGTGAAGTCATCGAGGGATTTACGCGCCCCGGCGGGTTACGGATCGTCAAGAAACGCGTCCCGTTGGGCGTGGTCTTTTTCATCTATGAGAGTCGACCCAACGTCACCGCGGACGCAGCGGCGATCTGCGTCAAAAGCGGTAACGCCGTCATCCTTCGAGGAGGCAAGGAAGCCATTCACAGCAGCCGCGCGATCGTCGAGATGCTCGCCGAAACCGCTGCACAGACTGGCGTACCTGAAAAAGCCGTGCAGTTGGTCGGTACCACCGATCGAGCGGCCGTTGGCGAGTTTCTGCAACTCGGTGATCTGATCGATGTCGCGATTCCGCGCGGTGGTGAAGGCTTGATTCGTCGTGTCAGCGCCGAAGCCACGATGCCGGTCATCAAGCACTTCGACGGAAACTGCCATGTCTACGTGGACGATTCGGCAGACATCGTGATGGCCATCGAAATCGTCCACAACTCGAAGTGCCAGCGCTACGGCGTTTGCAACGCTTGTGAGTCACTGCTGGTCCACGCGGACATCGCCGAAGTGGCGCTTCCGGCGATCGCGGCACGGCTACATGAGGAAAGCGTCGAGCTCCGCGCCGATCCGCGGGCACTTGCGATTTTGGACGGTGCGATACCGGCGACCGAAGAAGATTGGTCGGCGGAATACCTGGGCCCAACGCTGAGTGTTGCCGTGGTCGATTCACTCGACGAGGCTGTCACGCACATCAATCGATACAGCTCGCACCACACCGACGCGATCGTGACCGGTCGGATCGCCGCCGCCGATGCCTTTACCGCTGCGGTCGACAGTTCGGCGGTGATGGTCAACGCCAGCACGCGTTTCAATGACGGCGGCGTGTTCGGACTAGGGGCCGAAATCGGCATCTCGACCGATAAATTCCACGCCCGCGGCCCCTGTGGCCTGAGGGAACTGACGACCTACAAGTACGTCGTCCAGGGGGATGGCCATTTACGCGGATAAGACTGGCCTTCCATCCTCAAACCCGCCGAAAACACGCAAATGAAGGGCATCCTGGCACTCGCGGCCTCGAACGACTTTGACTTGCGAGCTGCCGGCCCGGTCGCTATCATCTCGCGTTCCAAACTCCGACCGAGAATGCAAAATGGCACATAAGAAGGGACAGGGATCGAGCCGAAACGGCCGCGATTCAAACGCACAACGACGCGGCGTCAAAAAATTTGGCGGTGAAGCCGTCAACGCTGGCAACATCTTGATCCGTCAATGTGGCACCAAGTGGCGTCCCGGACGCGGCGTGGGCCAAGGCAACGACTACACGCTCTTCGCGCTGATCGACGGAAAAGTCATGTTTGATCAGAAGGGTCGTCGCATCAACGTTGTCACCGAGGCCAACTGAGCTTTTCTTAGGGAAGATCGGTCCGCGTCTGGCACGGCGGACCGTGATCACTGGCTCTCGGAGCCTTCTTCTCGGGCAATGAATTCTTCCGTTGCCCTGCGGTCGATACGCACGTGATGGTCTCGCAGCGGTGGGAAGATGCGTCCGCTCGCCGACTCGCTGAACAGTCGACCGGCACGCAGCGGCATGTGGCAATCGATGCAATTCTCGGTCCTGCTGGGATCACCGTCTGACGCCGGGGCACACTGGTCCACTCGGTGACAGCTCAAACATCGCTCCGAAAAGAGTTTCGTTTCGCCACGTTCGTTGCGATGCGGGTTGTGACATTCTACGCAGGCCATTTCCGATCCTTGGAAACACGCGCTGAGGGCGAGACGAGCCGCTTGATTGCTGGTGTGGACCTCGTTCGCGTTGGCTTCATCAGACTCAAAAAAGTCATAGTGGTCTTCGAGGCGATCGCCGGGGCGAAATCGGAACGCCGGTCGCTGATTGAGTCGTTTGTTTGACGAATGACACTGGCCACACACATCCAATTGTTGCTGTCGGCTGAGCTCACTGGGCACGCTCATGAAACGGCCCTTCTTTTCGTTGGGATGGGCTGCGTGGTATTCCAGATGCTGTTGACCCGGGCCATGGCAGCGCTCACATGAAACACCGGCAATCAGTGTCTGCGGCGTGAAGTGGTTGGGCATCTCGCGGACGTCGACGTAGGTGGTATGGCACTCGATACAACCGGGGAGGATCGGCCGATCAAAGGTCGCGTCGCCATCGCGAAACCCGGGACTGTTGATCCACGAATCGCTCGCACTCAAATAAGAGCAGTTCGCCTGATAGAGCTGGTCGTGATTCCAAAACGCATGGCTCTCGCCCATCTTCGACGACCCAAACACGAGTTGAATCGGGGTTTCGAATTGCCAACCGAAGAAGGAAACGCTCTGCCGCAGTCCGTCGTCATCTTTTCGCATGCGAAACGAGACGTCCGAGTTTGACGTCGCGAGAGCATTTCGCCCACGCTCAAAGTGACCCGCGATGTCGTCGGCTTCCGCGATCCGACTCGTTCTCGCGTGAGCTGTCTGGATGAACGCTTGGTGTTTTTCGCGGTGACAGGACTCGCATCGGTCCGCGCCGACGAAGCCTGGGTTCTTGTTGATCGGTTGGAGTTCCGTCGGCGCCTCGGCCGCGAGTTGGCCCGGTCGAAACGGCATGCTCGCGCGTGATTGGGTGGCAGGTTCTTCCACGTACCAGCCGCCTCCCGGGTACTGGCCAACGGCGAGATGAGGCGGAACCGATTGTCCCCGACCCTCCCGTCGCAGCCGATCCAGGTCGAACTCTCCAGCGAGCGCGCGTGACTGCGATTCGGTCCGCTTCGCTGTTTGCCGTTTCTTTAACGCATCGACTTCCGCTTGACCGCCGCGATCAGGCCGCGCAAAGACGAGGAAGGCGACCGTCAGTACGACACCGGCGACTAGCAACCACTTTCCCATCTGACTTCTCCGCCGCTCGATACCCGATCGCGAGTCTACACGCTGGCGTCAGCCCTGGCTGGCCTTGATCGCCAGCGCCACCGCGCCGAGCGAGCCGGCTCGCTCGCGAAGTGCCG
>JBCBLJ010000405.1:0-7322 GCA_038520195.1 Planctomycetota bacterium | reverse complement strand
GTGTTTGTTCGGGTTTCGGGCATCGCAGTTAGATGACGCGCGCCACCAAGTAGAGCATGGCGACAAGTCCCCAAAGCCCGCCCAGCATCCACGCGGCATCAAAGCGCGACTGCCGTGGGTCGATTGGCGCTACCTCGATCTTCCTTGAGCAGCCAACACATCTGGCTTCCCGGTTGAGTTTCCAGACGGCACCAATCGTCCCGAAGAATTGGCTGCAATGTGGGCAATAGAGCCAAGGGTCTCGAACCGCGCCGCGTTGCCACAGAATCGGAGGCACCAGGAAGGACGCAAACGAAAGAATCGCAAAGACGTACAAGAAGGTGTCCTTGCCAAAGGAATCAATCAACGAGTTTCGGAGCACGCCGGTGATAAAAAAGAACAGCGTCAGCGAGAGCGTGCCGAGGATGAACCCCGACACGTGACTGCGGCCATATTTGCGGATCGCATTGCGTCTTTGTGTTCCACCCATCCGCTCATTCTAGCCGATGGGGCGTTGGCCCAAACCAACTGATTGAAGACAGAAGTCGTCGATTTACCTTGCGACTTCATGATTTGGCACCGTTCGCATTGCTCGCCGAATGGTCTAGCCGTCATTGCGGTTAGCACCCGAGTCGAGCATTGCGAGGGCGCTGGAGGCGATCAGGCTTTCCGGGAAAAGCTCAAGACAACGTTCATAGCATTTGCGAGCGTTGCGCCCGTCACCGAGTTGCGCGTAGCAGAACCCGAGGTTGGCGAGCGCCATCTCACGATAGCTGATCGCGGAGGGTGAAAGTAAAAAGAGGGCGCGATAGTCGTCCAACCAACGCCGGCTATCGAAAAACTCGAAGCTCCGGTGAAAACGAGGCAGCGCTTCGGAAAACTGCCCCGCCCGAACCTCGGAGACACCCTTTCGATGACTGGATGGGATGGCATGGAGGATCAGCCGTAGAGCGAAGTAGGCGGCGACGCCATACAGGATTCCGTGGCGGCTCGAGAGTGCGATGGCGGCAAAGATGAAGATTCCGAGAACAACGACAGCGGGAATGGAGCCCACAAGTGAAGTCTGACTTACCATGGGAATCTGTGCCATGAGCGTCCTGGGTGGAGGGAGTCTTCGTGTACGTTGATTCCCATCAAAATTGAGCGCGCGCCTCGCTTCGTCCCATCTTCAGCCATTCCCGCGTGCGAGATGCTTGAGACTGCCGCAGCAGTGCAGTTTACCTTCTGGTCGTGGTCGTGATGAGCAAATCGAACAGACGATTCCTATCGGTCTTGGGTCAGCACGAGGGACGATCTCGGAGCCGCGGGATCACAGATGTCATTTTTTCGCCGTGCCTTGTGGGACAGTGGTATCATGATGTTCCGTCATCACTTGGTTTGACACCGAACAATCCTCGTGGCGGCCATCCGGATCCATGGCGTTCTAAGCTCGTCCAGAAAGGATGCGTGGATCAACGACATGCAAATCGCGGCGCGAACACTGATCCGTTTCATCTTGTAGCGGACACATTACGGAAACGAGGCAGACTTGATGAGTGAAATCACGCCCGAGGTCAATCCCGAAGATCGTGAACGCATGGATCAATTCGCACAGGACGTTCGACGCATCCGGGATTGGCTTCAGCGGACTGTCGTTGGACAAAACAAAACCATCACTCAGTTGCTAACGTGTGCCTTGACTGGTTCTCATTCGCTTTTGGTCGGTGCGCCGGGCTTGGCAAAAACACTGATGGTCAAGTCAATGGCCACGGCGTTTGGTTGGAAATACTCGCGCATTCAATTCACTCCCGACCTGATGCCGACGGACATCACCGGGTACGAGCTGCTTGGCCGATCGGAGGACGGGGCGACGTCGATGGTGTTTCGCCCCGGGCCAGTGTTCGCCAACCTGGTGCTTGCGGACGAGATCAACCGCGCGGCCCCGAAAACTCAGTCGGCTCTGCTGGAAGCGATGGGCGAAAAACACGTCACCGTCGGCGGTGAGACCTATCCGCTGGAGCCTCCGTTCTTGGTTGTCGCGACGCAGAATCCGATCGAGCAGGAAGGGACTTACCCGTTGCCGGAAGCACAACTCGATCGATTCATGATGCAGATTCATGTTGACTACCCGAGCCCGGCGGAGGAACGCGAGATAGTTCTCGCAACGACGTCGGCGGATTTGGAGCCGGTGACGGGAGACATGTCGATCGAGACGTTCTTGCAGATGCGAAAAACGATCATGGCAGTTCCGGTGCCGGATCACGTCGTTGATTTTGCGGTGGCACTTTGCGGCGCATCGCGGCCCGGAGATAAACGATCGATCGACGATGTTCGCGATTACCTTGCATTCGGCGCCGGGCCCCGTGGGGCACAAAACCTGGTGCTCGCCGCGAAGGCGACGGCTTTGATCGATGGGCGACCGACGCCCACGGTGGAAGACATCCAGGGAGTCGCGCCAGCGATTTTGCGGCACCGATTGATTCTCAATCACCGCGCGCTCGGCGATGGTGTCGTTGCCGATCAGGTCATCCAGCGCTTGATCGATCACTGCAACGTCAACCGCGGTTGGTGGCAATCCAGGTCGGCTTCCTAATGTCGTTCAAGACGCAAGACGAACGCACCAAGGCGTCGTCTCCATTTCTCGATGTTGCGTCCTTGTCGGGTTTGGAGTCGATGCGGTTTTCGACCAAACGTCGGGTCGATGGTCATTACAGCGGGCGTCACGTGGCTCAGCGACATGGCGGCGCAGGCCAGTTCATCGATTCGCGTGAGTATGCACCGGGCGACGACCTCCGTCGCTTGGACTGGCCCGCGATGGGACGGACGGGCCGCGCCTACGTTCGGCTTTATCAGGACGAGACGAACCTCGCTTGTGTGCTGAATGTGGACGCGAGCGGTTCGATGCATTTTGGGGCTGCTTCAACCACGGACCCCACGGGTTCCAAGCTCCAGTGGGTTCAGTATTTTGCGACGGCGCTTTCCCATTTGATTGTGCTGGGCCGCGACCAAGTCGGCTTGTCGGTGGCGGTCGACGAGCATTCGGCATCACGGAATCTTGGTGGCGGTGTGAACGACGGCGACGGCAGTTACGCGCCGCCTTCGGCTTCGCCTCGCCAGGTTCGTCGATTGCACGAGCGGATCGCCGCCCTTCGTGCAGGCGGGACGTCGCCGCTCGGTGCGTCTCTTCAAGACTTGTTCCTAAGAGTGCGGCGTCGTGCCGTGCTCATGGTGATCAGCGATTTTCTGATGCAACCTCTCGATGACACGCTTCGGGCGTTGCGGCAGTTTCGCGGAAGAGGGTGGGAAACGATTGCCGTGCATGTCGTTCATCCATTGGAACGTGCCTTGCCAAACGGGATCGCGTACCGATTCGCGGGGCTTGAGGGCGAGGGTCACATCGACTGTCGTCCGGCCGAGATACGGGCCACTTACCAGGCAAAGTTTTCGGAGCATTGCCAGCGAGTGCGGGACGGACTCTTGGGTGCCGGTTGTGACTATCGAATCTTTGGGACCGATCAGCCTTACCTTGATGCGATCCGTTGTTTCATGGTTCCACGGACCGGGTAGAGCGGAGGCATGATCCAATGAGCTTTCTGAATCCTTGGGCATTGTTGGTCGGCGGAATCGCGTTCGGGTTGCCGTTCGCGGTCCACTTTCTGACAAAGCCACGACCGCAACCATTGCCGTTGTCCACGATTCACTTCGTCTATGAGGCAATTTCGCAGCGGCGGAGTCGTCACCGCTTGCGCGACTGGTTGGTGTTGTTACTCCGGTGCTTGGCGATCGCGATGATCGCGGCCGCGATCGCGAGACCATTGTGGCGTCAATCGGTGATCGCGACGGAGTCGTCGGACACGTCGGTCGCGCGGGTCGTCATCGTGGACTTGAGCCAAAGCATGGCGGCGGGCCGGAGCGGCAACCAACCGATTGCGCGGGCCATCCCGATCACCCAAAAGTACTTGACCGAAGGCGGCGCCAAGGAACTGAGTGCGGCTTTGGTCACCGCTTCCTCAAGGGCACAATCGGTCTATGAAGATCTCTCGACCAACCTAACCGTTCTTCGGCGACGGGCGAGTCAGTTGAGCGCGGTCCCCGAGACCGCGGACGCCGAATCGGCGTTTTTGCTGGCGGCTCAGTTGTTGGGTGACGCGTCGGAGGATGCTCGTCGGGAAGTCGTCGTGATTAGTGATTTTCAGCGATCGGACTGGGGAGCGATGCCCCTCGAAACACTGCCGCGCGATGTTCACGTTCAACTGGAATCGGTTGGCTTGGATAGCTCCAGCAATCTTGCCATCACCGGTGTCTCCGCGAACGGCAACGCCGTGGCGGGGCAACCGATGGTGTTGACCGTAGAAGCCCGCAATGATTCTGGCGCGAGTCGCACGTTGGACTGCAAGCTCGACGTCGCCGGCCAGGCGTTGACTCAGCGACGGACGCTACCCATCGGTCGATCGAGTTTCAATCTCCGATTTGATGTGGTGGATGGTTCCCCGCAAGGCGGGACGATCGAGTTGCTCGATCCACAGATGGGAATTTTGGGAGACGATTTGCCCGAAGATGACTTCGCGACCTTCGCAATCGCGCCCGTGTCGCCGCCCTCCGTCCTTTTGATCAGCGACGAAAACCCGCAGCGTGTTCCCTCGTCAAGCTACTACATCGAACGGGCGAGCCAGCAATTGTTCTCCCGGAAACAGTTTCAGCGCGTCTCGCCTGGCAAGGTCGACCAGGAACGCTTGCGGCTTGCGGACGTGATCTTGATCGACCACCCGGGTCGACTCGCAACCGACGTCATCAATCGCCTTGTCGATCGCATGAAGCGCGGCGCCGGCGCGTTGTACTTTGCTGCCGAACCGGCGGACGCCGTGAACCTTGAAGCCATCTCGCGGAAAGCCGGCGCCGCGATGGAACTGCCGGTTCGCTACTTGCCGCCACGCGGCGGTCGACCGCGACGTGACCTGGCGATCGATTCGCTGTCTCGACGCGAAGCACCCTTCGATGTTTTCGGAGACGCCATCGATGGCGCGGTGGAGGATCTTCGCTTGGGCGGCGGATTGAGAACCGAGCCGACGGAAGAATCGCTCGCGGATCGAGTGTTGGCGACATTGGAAGACCAGTCGGCCTTGCTGGTGACGGCGTCATGCGGCGGAGGCCGCTTTGCCGTTCTGAACTCCGACCTTCAGCGATCCAACCTGCCGGTCCGCCCTGCGTTTGTCCCTTTGTTGGGGGAACTGACGCGAGTGCTGATGCCAACGGTCGATACAACCGCCCAGTCGGTGTGCGGGCAGTCGTTGGTTCGTTTATTGCCAAAGAGCGTCGGCCCGGAAGACGAGTTGGTCTTGAAACCGGCGAGTGACTGGCCTCAAGTCGAATCAGGGTATGGAAGTATTGAGGTTTCGGGGCCGGGAATGGTTTGGTCTTGGAGTCGACCGTCACAACGCGGCCTTTACGGGGCGTACAAAGACGGCGAGTGCGTTGCCCAGATCGCGACCAACATTGCGCCGGGCGAAAGCGATCTGACCATTTTGGACCCGGAGGAATTCGAACTGAACCCAACAGAGCAAAGTGAGCGTCGAGTCGCGTTTCGCGATGCGACCGAGAGCAACGACGACGAAGATTATTGGTGGAATGTGCTTTTGGGACTGTGCGTTGTTGGCTTGTTCGCCGAGTTGGTCGCGCTCGCCGGTTTCCGTCATTGAGAGGGATGGATGTTACAGTTTGAACCCCAGATCGCTATCAGCCTGTGGGCGGCACTCGCCGTTCTTTCAGGTAGTGTCTGGCTCTGGTATGCGGTGGTTGGCGCACGCGGGATCGGAATGATCCGTCGCGTCCCAATCCTGTTGTTCATGCTGTTGACGGTCTCAATTCCCTTGTTTCTTCTGCTCAACCCAATTTGGGTCGAGCCGATCATTCCGCCGGCCGGGAAACCGTTGGTCAGCATCGTGGTGGATGCGACTCAAAGTATGCAAACGGACGATTGCGGCGACCAAAAAGACAGTCGCTTCCATGCCGCGACTGAAGCGGCGGATCGACTACGTGAATTGGCAGACCGTCGATTTGATGTGCGAGTCTTGCGATACGACCAGTCGTTGACGCCGATGGACGAAGTCGCGACCACGGACGCTCCCTCTGGGACACGCACCAACCTTTCGGCGACGCTGCGCCAAGTTTCGCGTGCGGATCGGCCTCGGGGGCACGCGGTAGTGTTGCTTTCTGACGGTGCCCACAACGTCGGCGATTCCTCGGCGGTGCTGTCGGCAGCGGACGTCGCCAACAGCCTCAACACGCCCATCTTTACGAGCACGTTCGGCGGATCGGTCGGCGCCCGCAATATCGCGGTCTCGGTGCGGAATCCTCAGCTGATGACATTTACCGATCGCCGACAGAATCTTCGGATTCGCGTCAATCAAACCGGCTTCGACGGGAAACAGGTCCAGGTCACTTTGACAGAGAGAGGAAAGACGATTGCTCAGCGGCGTGTGAGATTGCGTGCCGGCAGCGTCACTGAAACAGACTTTACGGTTTCGTCGGACCGCGCCGGGCTGTTTCGTTACACCGTTGGCATCTCTTCGGTGGAAGGTGAGGCAACCGTCGCCGACAATCGAGCGAGCGTGCAACTGCAGGTCATCGATCAGCCGATCTCGGTGCTGTTGATCGAAGGGAAACCGTATTGGGATTCAAAGTTCCTGGCACGAAATCTCGCTGCGGACCCGTCGATTGAGCTGACGTCGTTGATCCGTGTCCGCGAAGGACGCTATATGCGGCGCACCGATCCGGCGATTCTTGGGCGTTCCAAGACGACACCCGAAGAGACGTCTTCGACAGGCCAATGGAACGTCATCTCGGGGCAAGACAGCGAATGGAGCCGACCGGAGGCTCTGGAGCAGTACCGGGTGATCGTACTTGGGCGCTGGGTGGAATCCTTCTTGGATGACGAGTCCGTTCGGCGGCTTCGTCATTGGGTCAGTCACGGCGGCGGCGCGTTGGTTTGTTCGCGCGGCCAGCCGACAAGCACGATGGAACGACAGCTATCGTCCTTGCTTCCGGTGCGTTGGTCCGGCGATACCGAGCAGCGAGCGCGGGGAAGCCTCACGAATGCAGGTTCCTCCGCCTTTTTGATTTCGCACCAAGAGGAATCCGGCGATCCGTTACCCTCGCTGCCGAGTCTCGCGATTGCCGGGCGTCCCAAGCTGGCGATCGGGCTGCCGCAGGTTCTCGTTCAGAGTGGAACGGATACCGATGGGAACGAAGTGCCTTTAATCTCGCACCAACCCTTGGGCAGTGGCCAAACGGTGGTGGTGGAAGGCGCGGGGATGTGGCGTTGGGCATTCTTACCTCCGACGGAGGCAGAGTCTCAGACGGTTTAC
>JBCBLJ010000830.1:0-3691 GCA_038520195.1 Planctomycetota bacterium | reverse complement strand
GGCAGATCATCAGCTGGGACATACAGCCGAAGGAGTCCGTGCAGGTCCACGCCAGCAACGGTTGTCACCGGGTGTTTCTGTCGAAGGGTCAGTACCACAAGCTTGTGAGTCGGCTTGAGGCCGATGTCTGATCTTCACCAGAGTTCAAGATGCGATTCGGTCGAGAGGAATGAATCGCAGACACCGAGTCAGAAACTACTGGCCGACGTAGGGGCTAAATCGCGAATTCCGACCAATGGCTTTTTTGTTGGATTGTGGCCCTGCTATGCAATCGTCGAATTGCGGCGCGGATTAAGGAAAAGCTGCGCACCGACGACGAGGGACAAAAGCGACGTCGTCGCGACCGACCAGCACACTACATTCCACATCGGTTGGGCCAACGCAATCCCGAATCCAGCCCAAAGCATCACGATCGCGATCACCGATTCTCTTGTGCGCAACATCGCAAGCACACCGGTCGCCATCGCTAGAACGACCAAACCCGCCGCGAATGACGGGGACACGTCGATCCCGCGGCTCACCAGCAATTGACACAAATTCACGATTGAGGCGAGGCCAGCCCAGGTCGCGAACGCCGTCATCGGCATGCGGAGTGCAAGACGATGCATTTCGGAGGACTGCGTCTTCGAATTCGGTAAGAGTGTCAACGCCCAGCACAGGAAGATAAAGAGCGCTACCACCACGGCGTTGCTCCAACCAATTGGCGTGAAAGGAGTCGCTGCGTTCGCGAGCAAGGCTCCGCAATATGGCAAACGAAAGCCCCTTAACCTTTGGTCGTGAACCTGACGCGGTAGTAGCTGATAACCTGCGATCACACAGCATCCCAAAAAGATTGGTAACCAGATCGCAAACGTGATGGGCGCGGGAGAGAACGTCGTCGGATACGAATAGTACATTCCCGGATCCACATCCGCTTCGGTAGACCTCGCACCGCCAACACCGCCCAGGTTTGTCGCGAGCATGACACATGTGCACAGTGCAACGAAAATGGGTCTAAACCACGCGTACATTTCGGACCTATTCTGAATCGGGCAGTGATGTCACCTGACTGTGGGAGCCATCGGACTCTATCGATGCGTCAATCGCTCGCAGACGTTTCCGTCAGCAACTCTCAGAATTGATAGTAGCTGGGCATGCCGAGTTCGCGTCGGATTTGTGAAAGCTGTCCAAGGTGTAGAGCGATGTGCGTGGTGTAGACGTGGGCAAGCAAGCCACCTACGGTCGGAAGTTCGTTTGCCAAGAAGGGCGTCGACTGCGGCTGTGCCAAGCGTTCTTCGCTCGCGGAAGCGACTTTCAGTTTCAGCGTGTCACCGACTGATCGGAGGTGTTCCACCAGACCCTCGCGGGTGCGCGAATCCTCGACTCGCCCTCCTGAACTTCCCGGTCCGTAAATCGGCATCATCTCGGCGATCGCATCGGTCGGCTCGCCCAGCAAGCTGAGTCCGAAATCCATGCCCAATGCCAAGTGGCCAGTAATCCACTTCGGGCTGTTGCTGCCGCCACGTGGCTCGTTGAAATGCTCGTCCGGAATCGACAATGCCATCTCACCGGCCATCGTGCGCATTAGATCGAAAAGCTGTGTTTTTAATTCCCACTGGGTGTTCATATCATCTCCTACGAGGCATGCTCCGCATTTTGACCGCGCGGTGTTGCGCGGCGGCAGGATAGCAAAACGCGTTCAATCAGCATTCCCCCATACCTCGGGAACCACAAAATCGTCGGGTTTGGCACCCTTTGCGAGAGGCTTCACGGATTTCGCGCGAAGATCGGCGACGACTCTCTTGAACCGGGTGAGCTTGATCGGCATTTGATCGGCCAGGTTCGTTTGCTCCGAAGGATCGTTTGCAATGTCGAAAACCTCCCACGTGTCGTCGTCTGACTTGGCTTGGATGGCGTTGACATGGCCATTGTGAACGACCTTGAAGTCGCCGATCCGAATGGCGGCATGAGCAGAAGTGACGTTGTGGACCATCACCCGATTGGGATTCGATTGGTTGTGTCGCAGCATCGGGAGCAAGTCGATTCCGTCGATCTCGGTCTTGGGAAGATCGACACCAGCGACTTTCAAAACTGTGGGAAACCAATCGACGGCGTGAAGCGGGGTCTCCACCGATTTGCCGGCCTCCAATTCACCTTCCCAAACCACAATCGCGGGCACTCGAATGCCGCCTTCGTAAACTTGCCCCTTTTGTCCACGAAGCCCGCCATTGGAGCCGTACTTGGGGATTCCGCCGTTGTCACTGAAGAAGACGATGAAAGTGTTGGTGGGGTCGAAGTTCGATTCGGCGAGTTGCCGCATGATCCGTCCGACGGCCCGATCCAATTCGGATGTCATCGCGGCATAAACCTGTCGATGCCGATATTTGAAATGCGAATACTCTTTCTGTGCTTCCTTGGGCGCTTGAATCGGAGTGTGCACCGCGGTAAACGGAACGTACAGAAAGAGAGGATTCTCTGGCCGGTGTTCGTCAAGAATTCGGCATGCTTCCTTCGCGATTAACCGAGTCGCATAGCCTTGCTCTCGCACAGGGTCGCCGTTTCGGTGCCAGTCCAATCCGCCGTCACGCTCATGTCGGTAGTAGTCGATCGCACCGTTGTAGCAACCGTAGTGATGGTCGAACCCTCTAGCAATCGGCAAGTACTCTTTTCGAGCGTGTCCGAGGTGCCATTTCCCGATGGCGAAGGTGCGATATCCAGCCGATCGGAGAAGACTTGGCAACAGCTCTTCTTCGAGCGGCACGCCATAGTCTGCCCAAGGCCGTACAACACCCACTTGCATGCCGTACCGATACGGATAGCGTCCCGTGAGCAGCGCGGCGCGGGTCGGTGAACAGACCGGTTGAACGTAGAACTGGGTGAGTCGAACGCCCCGTTTCGCCAACGCATTAATGTTGGGGGTTTCGATTCGGCTGCCGTTGTAGCCAACATCGCCGAATCCAAGATCGTCCGCTACAAGAAAGACGACGTGCGGTGGCGACTTCGCAAACGCGTTTACTTGTGCGAAGAGCGTTAGCGTGGCGACAAAAAGCGTCACCGTGGTTGCTGCGTCTCGGGTCCAACAAACCCTTCGATGTCTTTGTGTATCGGGAAGTTTGTGAGAGAGCGCCCTCGCGACTGGTCTCAATGGACTCATGTGTCTGTACCTTGCACGGTCGGTTGATCTCGAGGACGAACCACTAGTGACCACGGATGGGTGTTGGATTTTCTGAACAAGTGGCGATAACATCGGCGGTCCGCTAACGTCCGCCGACTCCACAAAACGAGACTCGCATCCCCAATTGCTCGGCCATGACGGCTTTGGTGAGCAGCGCGCGGTCCGCATCGGCGGCGGAATCCGCGTAGGCGACTTGGATGTGGTTTGCTTTGTGCCGCGCCATCATCTGATTTCGACTTACGCCGTGCAGGACGGCATGCATGATCGGCCACTGCGGTGTCGTCGACTGCCATCGCCGCTGCGTCTCTTCGGGTGGAAGTTCAACGACCGTTGCGCGGCCCAAGTCGATGTTCAATTGATCGTCCTCGACAAAGATACGCGACCACACGATTTCCCCGGGTTTGCTAATGCCTCGAACCGTGCTTCCGCCTCCGGGAAAGTACATCGCAGGCTGGCGGTAACCTTCGGCGGAGGACCAACCACCCTCGAAATGCGATGCCGGTACCGCGCCACTGATCTCTAGCACCCAGACTTCCG
>JBCBLJ010001091.1:0-2143 GCA_038520195.1 Planctomycetota bacterium | reverse complement strand
GGAACCGAAGGAACCGGAGGGCGATCATTTGTTTCAGTTGTTTTCGCTCTTCGCCGAGGATGCCGCTCGTCAGGAAATGGCGGCGATGTATCGCCGGGGTGGATTTGGATATGGGGATGTCAAGAAGGCGGTGGCCGAGGCGAGCGAGCAGCATTTCGCTGAGGCGCGAGAGCGCCGCGCGGATTTGGAACAGAACCTGGATCACGTCCGGGACGTTCTCAAGGCCGGTGCCGAGCGGGCACGTGAAGTGGCTGCGGAAGTCTTGTTGCGGACACAGAAGGCGTGTGGACTGAAGTAGCACGGTACGAGTGCAAACGCCGCGTTTGAAGAGCGTGTTGGAACTTCTCGACCGAAAAACTCCGGGGCCATTCAGGTGCTGAGTGAGAAGGAAGTGTTGTTGCTTAAAGTCGGACGAGCCTGAAATCGAGTCGAACCCTCGCGTCAATCGCAGCATCCTGGACCGATGCATTTGGGTGAACTTCGATGTGAATCGCGTACCTGAAACGAACGAGCGAAAAGCGAGCGGGGACGCAGACAATTTGGCCTTCGCCCCGGCTAACACCCCGGACTAACACCCAGGGCCTTTGCCCCGGACTAACACCACGGGGCAGCGACAAAGCATCGTGGCGCTTTCGGAGAGTCGAGTTAAACTAGAAACGGAACGAGCGATCGATTCTTGCCTGTCAGGGCTTTCAAATGTCTTCCATCTTTAGCGTCGGAACGGAAATCGTTGAGACGGTGCGCATCGCGAAGATGATCGAGACCCACGGCGAGCAATTCCTTGAGCGTGTCTATACGCCGGATGAGATCGAGTACTGCGTGCAATCAGCGGACGCACCCCAACATTTTGCGACTCGCTGGGCGGCGAAGGAAGCGACGATGAAGGCATTGCGTTGCCGACGGCGCGGCGTGCGCTGGAACGAAATCGAAATTGTTGTCCGCCCGGGTGGACATGAAGTCGTACTATCGGGTAACGCATCGCAGTGCGCCGCCGATCGCGACATCGAACAGTTGCACTTGAGTCTTTCCGCATGTCGGACACACGCGGTCGCTCATGTGGTGGCCGAGGGGAGTTGATTCCGTCGGTGAAACAACAGTCGAAACAACAGTGAACAGCAGGTCGAATGGCAAACACGATTTCAGGAATCCTGACGCCCAACATCACGCCCGTCGATCCGCTCGGCCGAATCGATGAAGACACGCTTCGCGGATACGTTGACTGGTTGATTGACCACGGCGTTGATGGCCTTTATCCCAACGGAAGTACCGGCGAGTTCGTGCGTTTCACGGCGGACGAGCGGCGTCGCGTGGTTGAGGTGGTCGTCGATCAAACGGCCGGTCGAGTGCCGATCCTTGCCGGCGCGGCGGAAGCCAACGCGAAAGAAACGATTGCGGCGTGCGAGGCCTATGGAGCGATGGGCGTGCGGGCGGTCGCGATCGTCGCGCCGTTCTACTATCGGCTCTCCGATCAGGGTGTTTATGCGTACTTTCGCGAGATCGCCGATGCCGTCTCGGTAGACGTCACGCTCTATAACATCCCGCTATTCGCTTCGCCAATCTCCGTCGACACGGTGGTGAGGCTGGCGTCGGAGTGCCCGCGGGTCATCGGCATCAAAGACAGTTCGGGCGATCTCCCCAACATGATGCGAATGATTGCTCAGATCCGACCGTTCCGCGAGGAGTTTTGCTTTTTGACCGGTTGGGACGCGGCGCTGGTTCCGATGCTTGTCGCCGGTGCCAACGGAGGAACCAATGCGACCAGCGGCGTCGTCCCGGAATTGACACGGGCGATCCACCGCAGCGTCGTGGCGGGCAAGATCGATGAAGCGATGCGTCTGCAGTATCAGTTGTTGCCATTGTTCGACGCGATGATCTCGCTTGGCGAATTTCCCGAAGGATTTCGGGCCGGCGCGCGTTCGCGCGGTTGGGACTTGGGCCCCGGCCGAGTGCCGCTTTCGGACGCGCAGCGAGACTCCGTCGCGGCGGCTCAGCGTCGCATCGACGATCTGTTACAAGAGTTTGTTTCGGCACCGCCGCAAGCGTTGCCTCACGACACGATCGATAAGATCGTCCAACAAGTCATGGCGCAGCTCAAACCTTAGCGATGCGTACTTCATTCGCCTTTTTGTTACTGATGATGATT
>JBCBLJ010000204.1:0-11115 GCA_038520195.1 Planctomycetota bacterium | reverse complement strand
GATTTACCCACCGAACCCGCGTCTGGATTTCTACTGGGACGTCGTAGCGCGGGCCTACGTGGTGTTGGAACGCGAGATGGAGCGTTGCGGTTCGCCTCACGGGTACCGGGTGAACTACGGGACGCCGGCAGCCGTGCCTGGGCAGTCCTGTGGTTCGAGTCGACTGGGTTACGGCAGCACACGGATCAACATCCAACCGCCGAATTCGATCATCGCACCTCGCCCCGCGTTGAGCCCGTTTTCGGTGGCCCCGGCACTGGATCCGCGTTCGGTCCGTCCACAGCAATTGTCGGTGCCGCCGCTTCCCAGCGTCACGGTACCGCGTGGCTTCGATGATCGTCTTCAGCGGACGCCAACGGCCACTCGTCAGCCGATCTCGTCTCGCGATGGATTGCGGATCACTTTGACCGGCGCGATGCTGCAGCGTCTGCTCAAGGATCGTTAGGCGACGGCAGCGCGAGTCGTCCCAGGGGATGCGACTCGCTTCACACCGAAGCGGGTTGCGGGGCGTTGCGGGCGACGACGCGATGGAAATGAAGTTGGACTTCTCGGTCGACGACGCGGCGCACACCCTCCAGCAAGCACGCCGGTTCATTGTCACTTTCACCACGTGCGATGATGTCTTCGAGCGAAGTGCCCGGATCGACGCTGAAGGTGGTTTGGTTGATCGTTTGGTTTCCGGCGTCGAGTTCCGGAATAATAAAATGGCAGGTCGCGCCGTAGCTCAGCATTCGCGCAGCGAAGGCGTCGTGATAGGGGCGAAAGCCGGGGAAACCGGGTAGCAAACCGTGGTGCAGGTTGATGATCCGCCCGCCGGCGAATTGCCAGCAGGTGCTTGCCGGTAACACTCGCATGTAGCGTGCGAGGACCACGTAGTCGACATCGTATTGGTCCAAGAGATCGACCATGGCGTTGTCATCTGCCGCGCCGCTGGCGTCGCCGATTCGGTGGAACGGAACGTCGAATTCCTCCGCTAGCCTCGACAGTTTCTTGCGGTTGGAAATCAGGACGCTCGGTTCGGCATTAAGCCCACCGTCGCGAATGGCCCGCAGGATGATTCGCGGTGTGTGTTCGACGTAGGTGCAGCAGATCGCCAGCCGCGGTTTCGCGCGAAGGTCACCACTCCAAACACGAATCGCCAGCCCCTTGTGTTGCCCGATCTGCCGCATCGCCTCGCGGAGGCTTTCAAATTGTTCGGCGGTGTCGTCGCCTTCGAGGGCAATTCGACACAACATCGCGAACAAATGCTCCTCATCGTGGTCATACATCTGGATTTCTGCGATTCGGGCCCCTTGTCCGGTGACATGGTGGATGATCGGGTCCGCCAATCCAACGTTGTCCGGTCCAAGTGCGGTGATGACGACTTCCATTGCGGGGCTCCAGGTGATATCCACTCTGTACGATTTCGACACAAACGCTACTGATTTGGATGAAACGCGATCAAGTCCCAACGGGCGAAAATCTCTGCGATCACTGTACCGCGAAGTGTTGTCGGTACTTTGCGCTGCCGATTGAGATGCCCAAGCACCGGAAAGACTTTGACTATATCCGCTGGTATTTGCTGCACGATCGGGCCAGCGTCTTCGTCGAGCACAACAGTTGGTACCTGCTGGTGCACACGACCTGCAAGCATCTTCAGGAGGACCATCGATGCGGGATTTACCACACGCGTCCTCAGATTTGTCGCGACTACACCACCGACGAGTGCGAATTCGACGACGACTGGTGTTACGAGCAGTATTTCGAGACGCCGGAGCAGATCGACGAATACGCCGATGCGTTGTTCGGTCCTCAGTTTCCTGCCAACGAGCAAAACGCAAAAGACTCACTCCGCTCGCGTCGTCCCAGCGGGCTACCCGTCCTTTAGAATCGTTTCCGAACTTCCATGTCTTTGATCAAACCGAGAACGCTCAGCGGATTTCGTGACTATCCACCGGCGGTCATGATTCCGCGTGAGCGACTGATGGAGACCGCTCGTTCGGTTTTTCGCTCTTACGGCTTTGCGCCGATCGATACGCCGACGCTCGAATATCTGGAGATCCTCACCGGCAAGGGTGGAGAAGAAAGCGATCGGCAAATGTATCGCTTCGAGGACAACGGTGGCCGCGCCGTCGGGATGCGATTTGATTTGACGGTCCCACTCGCGAGATTCGTCGCTCAGCACATTAGCACGCTCGGCACGCCTTTCAAACGTTATCACATTGCGCCGGTTTGGCGTGGCGAGCGACCCCAAGGCGGTCGGTACCGTGAGTTCGTTCAGTGTGACTTTGACACCATCGGCACAACGAATGTGATGGCCGATATCGAAACGGTTGCCGTGATCGATCGGTTGCTGGATTCAATCGGGTTCGATGCGTTTACGATCAGCATCAATAACCGAGCGATCCTGAGCGAGTTGCTGAGTCACTTGAACTTGTCGGAGCACTCTGTGCTGGTACTCCGGTCGCTCGACAAGTTGGCGAAGATCGGTCGAGAAAGAGTGGCCGCAGAGATGTGTGAGAGTACTGGTATCTCGGCGGACCAAGCGGACCAAGTGTTGGCGCTTGCGGAGTTGGACGGCGAGGCGGAGGGTATCTTCGCGGCGTTGCCGTCGATCACCGGTGGTGGCGACGAGGCGCTCGCGGCGATCGATCGTCTACAACAGGTCTACCGCGGCGCGTTGGCGGCGGGAGTTCCTGATCGCCGAATCAAGATCGACGTCTCTATCGCTCGCGGCTTGGATTATTACACGGGAGTGATTTTTGAAACGACGCTGAATGATCTGCCCAAGATCGGTAGCGTTTGCAGTGGCGGTCGCTACGACAATCTCGCGGGTCTTTACACCAAACAACATCTGCCAGGCATCGGCGCTTCGCTGGGGCTGGATCGATTGTTGGCCGCGATGGAAGAATTGAAACTCTTGCCGAACGCCAAGACGCCGGCGCCGGTATTTATCGCGTTCTTCGATGCCCAGCGGAGGGACGACTATCTTCGGCTGTCGGCGAAGCTACGTCAGGCGGGGATTGCCAACGAGGTCTATCCCGACGCGAAAAAGTTGGGTGTCCAACTCAAATATGCCGACGCACGTGGTTTTGATATCGCGTTGGTCGTGGGCGGCGATGAATGGGAATCGGGACGCGTTCAGGTAAAAACGCTGGCAACCAAAGAATCGGCAGAAGTCGCCTACACGCACGAGGAAAGCGGCCAGCTGGTCGAACAGTTGAATCAAATCTTGGCGGACAAGGTATCATAGAGTGCACCGGAGAGAGCCCCGTTGTGCTCCGCCTGATCCTCGTCTCCTGCCAGCGATCGCGCCGTGTCTTCTGCACCCATCACCAACGACCAGTTAATTGATCAGCGGATCGATGAGGCGCGTCGCGCGCTATGGTGGGGAGAACTGATCCGCACGCTTCTGACAATCGTCATCGGCTCGATGGTTGCGATTCTTGGTTGGTTGGTTTTCGACCACTGGGTTTATGCGTCGGGGCCATTCTTGAGATCCGTTTCCTTGGTTGCGTTGATCGCCGTGGTGACGTGGTTCCTTGTTCGACGGGTTTGGCCGGTTTTGACATCGAAGGTGACCGATGAATACGCGGCTTGGGCCTTGGAGCAAGGGCACTCCGATTACCGGCAACAGCTGACAAGCTACGTCACGCTCAAACCCGACGGAGCCGACAAAGGTCTGCGGGCTCGCATCGTGAAGGTACTCGGGTCCCGAGCCGCCGGATTGCTGAAGACGTATGACGAGCTGCCGGCCGAAGCGACCGGGACGTTTCGGTGGTGGATCGCCGCGGCGGCAGTCTTTGCCCTATTGATGGCCTACGTCGTCGGTTCACCGAAGAGTTCGCTCGCGTCGGCAACGCGTTTGATCGCACCACTTTCCGCGATCGATCCGGCGCAGCGGGTTTCGATTCGGGAAGTCCAACCTGGCGATGCCGACGCTCTTGCCGGCCGGAGCGTTGCGGTTTCGGCGCGGGTGAGCGGATTACGTGAAGACGAACCGGTGTACTGTCGTTGGGTCTGCGATGGCAGGGCGTCAGAAACTGAAATGTCGTGGGACCCGAGTACGGGTCTTCATCGGGGCGACATTGAATTGCCACATAGCGCGTCGGGCTTGGCCACGTATCGGCTTGAAGCCGGCGACGCGCTCGCGGGTCCGTTTCGTTTAGACGTCGAAAACGTTCCCGTGGTCGCGATCGAAAGCGTCTACTACCAACCGCCGGAGTACACCGGTCGCAAAGCACGCACCTTCACCAGCCCATCCATCACCGTGATCGACGGGACCAATGTAACCATCCAGGCAAGGACGAATCGCGCGGTGGCTCGGGCGGAGATACAGTTCAACCCGAAACAGCTGGGAGACACCGTTCGAGCGACGGCCGGTCGGCAGGTGATGGACATCGCCGAAGACGGAACGACGCTCACCGCTGAGTTGACGCTACGAAGCGCCCGCGGAAAAACGGCGGCCGTCGAACGAGAGAGCTATCGGGTCCGTGTATGGGATAGCAACGAACAGCCGAACCCCGAACCCATCGTCTATCCGATCCGCGTGATCCCGGACCTTCCGCCCGAAGTCGCCATCGTCGTTCCGCAAAAGTCTCCGATCGAAGTTCCGTTCTCCGCGCAGCAAATCATTGAAGTCCACGCGATGGACGCCGACTTCGAACTGCAGGAGGTCTCGTTGAAGATCGATCGCGGTATCGACACGCTTTCGGAACCGCTGATTTGGCTTCGCAAACAAGGGGAAAGCGGCCGCGGGAACCAAGTGATGGAGTATCGTTTTCGTCCGGCGGAACACCGTTTGAACGTCGGTGATACCGTGCGAATCACCGCGATCGCTTTGGACAATCGCGAGATCCCCGGTGACTCGAGTGTCGAACCCAATCGCAGCGTGACCGATCCGGTTGAGATCCGAATCGTCGAGGATCAAACGGAATTACCGGATGACCCTTCGGCCAACGACGGCCTGTCGCGGCCCGATGATCGTCCCGCCAGCGATGTTGATCAGTCCGAGCAAAGCGAAGGCGGACAAGGCGAAGAGCAAGGCGGAGGTGGATCGGGTCAACAAGGCGAGTCCTCCGGCAAGCAAGGTTCCGGCCAACAGGGTGATGCGGCGCAGGAGTCAGGGACGCCTCAATCATCGGAAAGCGGTACCGGTCAACAAGGCAGCTCTTCTAAAGACTCGCAACCGCAGGACGGCGTGCCCCCGCAGGAAGGCGACCCGCAACAAGGCGATCCATCGCAAGGATCATCCGGCGAACCATCGGGTGATGCGGGGGACACTGGTAGCGGTGACCCGACTCCATCAACTCAATCCGATGGAGGCAATGACGCTCAGAATCCCGGGCAAACAGGTTCTGGCGAGCAACCCGCCGGCGAGCAAAACATGGGCGATCGCGACGCCGGTCAGCCAGGCCAAAACGACTCGGGCGAATCCAACGGGATGGAACAGAACTCGGGCCAATCGCCCGGCGACCCCAACTCGGCGCGTCCGGATGCATCGAACGGACAGCAGGGCTCGGGCTCTGATTCCAATGCCCCTCCGAAGCATGACGGGGAAGCCTTCGAACGCATCAAGGACTTTGTCGAAAACAAACGCAAGCAAGACGCCCAGCGGCAATCCAGCGGCGGGGACAATTCGACAAAAGAACGAAAAGGCGGTGCGGAGCAAACCGGTAACGATTCAAGCAACAGCGATCCTGGCGATAGCGATCCAAATGGCGGCGACAAAAACACTGGCGATCCAAGTAGCGATCCCAGTGAGTCACCCAACGGTGAGCGCGAACCAACTCCGCCTCAGGACGATCAAGGAAATTCACAGCCGGAGAAAGGTGAAGCGGAGGGTTCTTCGGAGAGCGGTTCGGAGTCAGATCCCTCCTCTTCAACGGAGTCACAGGAAGGTCGTTCGGGCGATCCAAAGGACGAGTCTGCGATGGAGAGCGGCGCGGGTGATCGCGAAGGAGAATCGCCATCGACGGAAGACGGCGGCGACAAGCAGTCGACCGGAGAGGGTGCCGAAGAATCGTCGGGACAGAACCCTTCGGGCGAGCCGAGTGAATCATCGACTCAACCCTCCGGGGACTCGCAGCAGGGCGAACCCGGGGCCACTCCGGAGTCGGGCGAATCGCGCAAGCAGGATGGCGTGGGAGAACAGAACGGCAATCGAGAGCAAGGAGGCGAACAGGGCCAAGGTGAAGGCTCCGAACAACCGCAAACCGGCGATTCGGGCTCCGAAGATTCTCAGTCCGGCGATGGCGCAAGGGAGCAACCGTCGGGCGACTCGGGGAAACCAAGGAACGCGGAGTCCGGGGGCTCCGAGGGCGAACACTCATCCTCCAACGATTCGTCCGACGGGCAGCCGTCTTCGAACACTTCTCAAAACTCCGACTCCGCGGCTCAACCGTCGAGTTCGAATCCAGCAAATTCCGACGCTTCCAGCGGTGATGGGAATGGCACGGGCTCGATGCCTGGGACCGCGAGTGACGCGGCGAATGAGCCTCCACCGCCGGATTTGGAATACGCCAAAGAAGCGACCGACATGGTCCTGGACTACCTCGATGAGACGCGCGAACAGGTGGACCCGAAACTGCTCGAAGACTTGAACTGGACCGAAAAGGATCTCCAGCGTTTTCGTCAGCGTTGGCAAAAGGTTCGTGAGTTAGAGCAGGCCCCCGGGAACACGAAACCCGGCTCGGAACTGGAGGACGCCCTGAAGAGTTTGGGGCTCAAGCCCAAGGCACGCGGTGCGGGGACACGCGAGTCAGCCGATGGTTTCCGTTCGCTCCGCGATTCGGGCAACCGTCGCAAAGCGCCACCAGCCTTCCGAGATGCGTTCGACGCGTTTCGGAGCCGGTCGAAGGAATAGCGAAACGCGCTAGGGTGTCGATGATCGACCGAACGCTTCGTTGTCAAAGACCGCCTTCGTGTGAGGTGAACACCGCGAAGATGGGTAAGTGGCTGCTTACCGATTCGGCGTCACTCAGGCTCAGATTGTATTGCCGCAAGAAGTCGATCGGGCCGCCGCGTCCGATGTACTCAGTGGTCAGAGCGTCGTGCATGACGATGTTGCAGGTTTGATGCCGACCAAAGATATCCGTTGCGGCGCTGCGAACCGCGACTGCCGTCTGATCGCCGAGCACGCGCTGTATCAAGTACACATCATCGGCTTGAAAAAGTCCGGCGAGGACGACGTCATCCTCGCCCCGACCGTCGTTCCGGACGGATGAAAGGATGCCCGGCAGCAACGCGACCTCGACGGGGGCGCGCGTGAGATTGACGCGAATGTTGACAAGCGAAAACGTCCACGCCTTACCCGATGGCGGGCCAATGACTTGAAACCATGCGACGAGAGGATCAAACGTCATCTGACCGGCCGGATCCGCGATCGTGTACACCTGGGTCCGATCGATTAAGACTCGTTCAGTGTCGAAGAGGATCGCGAGTTGTTCGCGACCGTCGGCGGGACCGGTGACGGTGCTCATCGCGTAGTCGTACTTTCGCCCGCCTTCGTTCAAGGCGTCGGTCAGTCGCGGGATCAGGTCCCGCTCAACGGCGTGAATCTGCTGTAGCGCGATCACGTCGTGTTCACGCAGCACACGGATCACGTTTTGTCGGGCACGATCATTGGCGAGCTTTCCGGGCCCGAATCCCGACAGCGCCCAAGACAAGACGCTGACGGTCTGCTTGTGCGCGTCTCGAGGAAGCGTCGCTGGCCCACCGGGTCGGCTCACGAATTCCGCGGGCGCTTCCGACGAATCTGGAAACCCCGCCCCGTACTCAAAGGTATCCTCAAAGAGCGAGGTCTTGGTTTGGGAGACGCTGACATCGCGGCTTTCCACGCTGAGTTGATCCAGGCCCTTGACCTTGAAGTTTTGGCTGAAGTAATAGCCGCCGCCGATGATTGCCGCCATCAGCAGCAGCGTCGGAATAGGCGAACGTCTTACATTTTCCATGATCGGGCACCGCGATTGGGAGGCAATGTCACACCTCGCTCATCGGTCGCCCTGGGGAGTGAAGCCAGACGAAACGGTCCGGTGCGTGCCGATCGTGGCGCGACGACGGTAAGACCGGAACAGTCGGCAGGGTCGAATCACGTTATGCGGCGCGGCGGATCGATTCACCCGTTAACAGCGGCGAGGTTCCGGTCCGACTGACGTGATCAAAGAACTGGTTCATGTCATCGAGTTCGTGTTGCTCTTGGTAGTTGTCACGAACCGTTTCCCAAGCCGCCTCGCCCAATCGACGGCGCAGCTTGGTGTTGTCGATCAACTCGGCCATCCAATGTGCATGTGCATCGACATCGCCGGGCTCAAACAGAAATCCGTTGGTGTCGTGGTGAACGAAATCAATCAATCCGCCGCATCGACCGGTCACCACCGGAACGCCCTCCCCCATCGCTTCGAGCAGACTCACGCCGAAGGCCTCGACCTGCCCGCTCGGATGCCCGACTTTGTTGTGTGCGGTGAACACCGCCGCGCGCCGACGAAGTTCTGCCGCTCGTATCGGGTCCACGCTCCCGTGCCGCACGGTTTGGCCTTCGACGTCGAGAGACTGAAGGAGGTGGTCGAGAGGCTGCACCAAACAACCGTCACCGGCGATCTCGAGCTTCGCGTCCCGATGCCGTTTAGCCACCGCCGCGAACGCACGGGCGGTCTCCAGAGGCCCTTTAAAATCCACCAACCGACCGAGGTACAGCATCGTTTTCGGTGAACCGTCGGTGACCGGTTTGGGTCGCTCCGCAAGCGGGACTCCAAAACGCTTGATCGCGATTTTGTCGGCGCGAATGCCGAGGCTGAGCAGTTGATCGCGGGTGAACGTGGAATTCGCGATGAACCAAACATTGTCGGGCATGCTCCGCACCGCATTGGTGTAGCCGACGGGGTGCAGTGGCTGGCCGGTGAGGTCACTGCGGACATTCCAGGTGATGTCATAGCCATGACAATGAACCACCACCGGAACCCCGAGCGTCCGCCAGACATCAGAGAACTGGACCGCGAAGTCGAGGAAGTGGGTGAACACCAGCGTCGGTCGGTGCTCGCTGAGCGTAGCGAGCATCCACTGCGATCGCATCGACCGATTGCTGCGTGACGAAAGGCCGATCGCTCGAAGCAGGCGTTGGGGGCGCGGTAGTTTACGCGGCAAGTAGAGCGTGTCTTGACGCGGTGTTGTTCCACGCGCGACGTTCCGCAGGTCGTCGACGTTGACCACGATGCGGTCCTTGAGCGTCTCCCGCATGCGGCCCATCCACACGTGAGAAGGATAATGCTGGCCGATTCCGACGAACGCAATTCTCATGGTGATGTTTCATTACTGAAGCGAACAGTTGGGAGCAAGCTTTATCCGAGCCCCTATAGAAGAGATTCGGAAAACTCCACCCAGCCGTGAAGCTTTTCCTCGCAACTTTCGCCATAGACTCACGCTGTCTCGCTGGGCTATCACGAACACCATCAACCACCCCTGTAGACGGCGATTGGACAATGCTAGCAAACCCGATCAAGTATCGAACTTGTGAAGTTTCGTGGAACGGCCATGCGACGAAGTTGCGGTCTTATCGTCGCGATCACATCACCAAGTCGCTTCGTCGTGGTCAGTTTTACGAGTATGACTTTCTGGGTTTCATCGCCGAGCATCACTCATCGCCCGGTTTGTTCGTCGACGTGGGAGCCTTTGTCGGCAATCACGCGATCTTTTTTGCCAAGCATTGCCGCGCCGGACACGTGATCGCCTTTGAGCCGTTTCCGCAAACGTACTCGCTCTTGGAATACAACGTGCGGATGAATGCGCTCAGCGGAAGCATCACATGCTTGAACAAGGCGGTCAGTGACGAACCCGGCTATCTAAAGATGAGTGTGGTCAACAAGAAGAACCGCGGGATGAACCGAATTGATGACGCGGGTAAAACGACGGTGGAAGTTTCGACGCTCGATGAAGAGCTCTCCGATACGATCCCGGTGTCGTTTCTCAAGATCGATGCGGAGGGCCATGGCGCGAGTGTTTTGCGCGGGGCACGGCGGTTGATCGCTCTGCACCGCCCGACGATCGCCGTCGAGTTGGAGCCGGATACCGTCGGCGATGCGGCTCCCGATGCTTCGGACGCGGCGAACGACCCGGTCACGCAATTGATGGACGAATTGGGGTATGTGATGCGTTCGCAGCACAACGTGACGCCGACGTTAATCTTTCAACATATCGATCGGGTGAGTCTGCCGGCAGCGGCTTGAGCGATGGGGCGACCGGGTGCCGCGATGAAGGCGATCAGCCACGGTTTCATCTCAATGATGGCCGCTGTGCTGCGGTGCACCGGGTCACCGCGAATCGATTCGATCGCGACGCAAGAACTTCAGTCGGCACTTGAATCCGACGAGGTGGTGCTTGTCGATGTTCGATCCGATGCCGAGCAAGCCGTTTCAAGGATTCCGTCGGCCATCTCCAAGTCCGAGTTCGAGATCGATCCAGAGAAACACCGAGGCCGGATGATCGTTCCCTACTGCACGGTGGGAGGGCGCGCTTACTTGTACGCTCGGCGGCTTGCGCGTCAGGGTTTTGAGACGCGCTGTCACCGCGAGAGCATTCTCGGTTGGTGCGACGCGGAGCTTCCGCTGGTGGACGCTGCGGGCCAGCCGACCGATCGCGTGCACGTTGTCACAAAGGCGTTTAAGGTTCCGCCGAAGTACGAAGCGGTGACCAAGTGACAGTCGCGACGCGATCGACAGGGGTTGCCGCCGCTACTTGAGGTTCGCCTGCAGGAACGACCAGTAGTCGGCGTATTCATCGATCCGTTTGCTGACTGGTGTTCCGGCGCCGTGTCCGGCGCGGGTTTCAATTCGGATCAGTGTCGGGTTGTCTCCCTGATGCGCTGCTTGAAGTGCGGCGGCGAATTTGAAGCTGTGGCCCGGTACGACCCGGTCGTCTCGATCAGCGGTCGTGACGAGAGTCGCGGGATAGCTCGTCCCCTTCTTCAGGTTATGCAACGGTGAATACGAAAGCAGATTTTTGATCTGATCGGCTTCGGCGCTGCTCCCGTATTCGGTGACCCAGGCCCAGCCGATCGTGAACTTTTGGTAGCGAAGCATGTCCATGACGCCGACGGCAGGAAGGCAAGCGCCGAAGAGATCAGGTCGCTGGGTCATTGCGGCG
>JBCBLJ010000891.1:0-3296 GCA_038520195.1 Planctomycetota bacterium | reverse complement strand
GATCGCGCGACGCAAGCGGAGGGACGTGGCGTGAGCAATATTGCGGTTGCAGACCTGTTTTGCGGGGCCGGCGGGACGTCGATCGGTGCGCACCAAACCGGCGAGGTCAAAGTCTCGTTTGCGGTGAATCACTGGGACGTAGCGATTCAGACGCACTCGAGAAATTTCCCCAAGGCAAAGCATGTTCAAACCGAACTGCGTTGGGTTCGCCCGACGGAGTGTGATCCGATCAACATGCTGTTCGCGTCGCCAGAGTGTACTCACCATTCGCGGGCTCGGGGCGGGCGTCCGACCACCGATCAGCAACGCGCAGGCGCGTGGGAGTTGCTTCCGTGGATCGAGCATCATCGGCCTTCGTTCGTAGTCGTTGAGAACGTCGTCGAGTTCGAAGACTGGGGACCGGTCGACCTGAATACGAACCGGCCGCTCAAGACCGGCAAGGGCAAGTTGTTCGACGCCTGGGTGATGGCCGTCCAGTCGTACGGTTACAAGGTCGAGTGGCAGCGGTTGAATGCGGCCGACTATGGAGCGGCGACGAGTCGCGAACGGCTGTTTGTGATCGCTCGCAAGGGCAACCGATCGCCGTGTTTCCCATCGCCGACGCATTGCCGATCCGCCGGCGATTTCCTACCAGGCTTGGAACTTCAGCCATGGCGTGGTGCCCAGGAAATAATCGATTGGTCGATCCCGTTGCCAAGCATGTTCGGGCGAAGGCGACCGCTTGCGCTCAAGACCGTGCTGCGAATTCAGAAGGGTCTCGAGCGACACGTTTCGCCCTTCGTTGTCCATCTGCGAAACAACATGAGCGGCCGCGAGGCTGGCCAGCCACTTGGCACGATCACCGCCGGCGGTGGGCACCATGGGATTTCCGTCCCCTTCGTCGCGACCGTCAATCACGGTGACGATGGCAGCAACGGCCGGCGAACCAAAGCGATCAGCGAAGCGCTTGGGACGGTTACGACACGCAACGGTAGGGCCCTAGTCTCGCCGTTCTTGCTTTCGGCCGGTGGCTGTGAACGCGGAACCATCGACGGTGAGCGTCCAGTGCCCACGATCTTGACTCATCAGAATTTCGCGACTGCCATTCCGCTGGTGATGGCTCCACAGAGCGGTGGGGTGGTGAAGAACGCGGAGACTCCAGTGCCTCCGATCACCACGATGGCTGGATCACAGCTGATCGTGCCGTGGTTGAATTCCTACTACGGGACGCAAAACACGTCCTCCAACGATTCACCTGTCCCAACGATCACGACACGCGACCGCCACGCGATCACGGCGGCGTTGGTGCATCCTGGACACCCAGCGACGGCCCAGAACTATCCCGAGCTGGCGCTGCAATGCCGTATGCGACAACTGGGGATCGCCGACATCGGGTTCCGCATGTTGAGTAATGAGGAACTTGCGCGGGCGCAGGGTTTCCCGTGCGACTACCAGTTCTGCGGGACCAAAAAAGACGTCACCAAGCAAATCGGAAACAGCGTTTCGCCGCCCGTTGCAAAGGCAATCACGGAGGCGCTGTTGGGATGAGCGACTCGCAGCCATCGTTGTTTACCGAATCGGGGGCTCCGAACGTCGTGAAGCCGACCGTTTGGGATCGTCACGTTCAGCCGGCGATCGATCGCGTGGATGCGAACGCGGATCCGGACTGGCGGGACGTTGCTCTTGAGTGTGTGCGGGAGCTGGCGGCGACAAAGCTGGAATTCTCGGCCGATGACTTTGTCGAAGCGATGGAGTTGAAAGAGGTCACGACACACCAACCGTCGGCGTCAGGCCCGATGTTTTTGCGTGCCAAGAAGCGGGGTTGGATCACGCAGGCTGGTTACACCGTTCAGTCTCGGATCGGCCGGCGACATCGACAAATCACGGTTTGGGAATCGCTGATCTTTGGGGGAACGCCATGAAAATCAAAGAGGCGGTGCAGGCGATTGAAACCGGTTTGAAGGGCGGGAGCTTTACGATTTCGGAGCTGCTCGCGATCAAGCAGTTGTTTGAGATCGCGATGAGACATTTGCGGGCCGCACTGCGCGCGGCGGAGGCCAGGCACACATCGATGTTGAGTGTGCTGGGACGCGCCAAGCATCATCCGGATCAATTCGTTTGTCGGATCGTGTATCGGGATGCTCACGGTAAGCGGACGCGACGGTTGATCAGTCCGACGACGCTGAAACAGAACCACGTTGCGGCAATGGATATCAGCCGCGAAGGTTCGCGGAACTTTCTGTACGAGTCGATCGAGTCTTGTGAATTGGTCGACGCGAACGAGGTCTTGATGGGATCGGAATCGGTGGAGGTGTTGTCGTGATCGGTGAAGGGGTGATGCCGCAATCCGTAGCGGCGGAGATTCGCGAAACGTTCGATATGGATGGGGTGATCGTGTTTGCTTTCGCCCGTCGTCTTGATTCGATGGCGTTCGCGATCGATGGTCGCTCGGGTGAAGATTCGACAGCGATGCAATCGGCCGCGGAGGCATTCTTGGCGGTCATGAGTCAGGTCACCGTTGCATCGCCGGGCGATGACGCCGTGACCGAGATGTGCCAGCACAACGCGATGCTGATGGCGGCGGCTAAAAAGGCAATCTCGTTGCTTGAAAAGAGTGCAGAGCAACCGATCGCGGTCGCGTGTGCGATCGAGACGCTTCGGGAAGCGGTGAACCTCGGCGAGGGTTGCGACGATGCGTAGAAGTTTGAATGAGGAAGTGATGCAGAGGCCGAGGGTATTTGTCTTCGAGCCCGACCAAGGCGAGGTTGAGCGCAAGTGCAAGTGCCTGCTCTGTGATGCGGTCTACACCGAGTGGCATTGGCGATTTGATGAGCCGCAGCTTTGCAGAGATTGCTTTAAGCATGAGCGAATTGGCGGCTTTGGATTCAAGTCCACTCTTGAGTACATCGGTGGAGGGAATCGGGTGCAGCTTTTGTCCGCATCTGAGGCGATGAACCTGGACATTCTGGCGTTTGCCATTCGACGGTTGGATGAGGAATCGAAATGCAAGATCTGCGTGAAGTGACAGAAGAATTGATCGGTGATTTGAGGGCATTGCGGGAAGGGAAGATCACGAACGCCGATGCGAGGACTCGGGCGCAGCTTGGGCGTGAGATTCTTCGCGCCGTTCATTTGCAGCTGGAAGGCGTGAAGCTGATCGAATCCAAGGCCAAGAAGGTTGGGATAGAGCAGAAGGACTCGGCCAAATGAGAAGCACGAATTCGAGGTCGGACACGAAACTGGAGTTCTTCGCGCCATGAATAGTCCAGGGATCAAAGCCAAATCTAGCGTCATTCGTGATGCCAAGCGGGTTCTCG
>JBCBLJ010000659.1:0-4893 GCA_038520195.1 Planctomycetota bacterium | reverse complement strand
GTGCCCAATCTGCCTACGTCGCGCGGCCTTCGGTCTTCGGTGACGTCGACTTCAATCTTTCAGCCGACGCGGATTTTGCGGGCTTGAACATTCCATTGCCCGACTTCGGTATCGACCTTTCGCTTCCGACACCCTCGCTGCCCGATTTCCTGCCCGACCTCAGTCTGCCGAGTATCGATGTCGGCATTGGCATTGATTTCCCATCGTTGGACGTCGAGTTTCAAGAACTCATCCCGAGCCTCTCGGACCTACAGGGTCTGCTGCCGGAATTCGGCTTGGCGGGCATCAATCCATTCGCGTTCGCACTTCCGGAACTGCCGTTTACGCTCGACTCATTCAGCGGGTTCTCCTTCGACACGGTGCTCGCGGGCTTGCGAAAGGTTCAAGAGTTTCTTGGAGGCCTGGACTTGGGAATCCTCGACACGGACCTCCCGCTAATCGACATCAACCTGAACGAGATCTTCGATTTTGCGTTGGACTTTGGCGATTTCATCAACGACACCGCCTCCACGCCGGCCGGATCGTTGCAAGTGGTTGAGGAACTGATCGAAGACTTCCTGCAACTGCCCGACGGAGTGGACTCCGACGGGAATGCCGTGTCGATCTTTGTCGTTCCGCAACTCAATGATCTTTTTGGGAGAGGCGAATTCAATCGTGTTCCCGACCCGGAGCACGAAGGTGAGTTTCTCGAGAACCCGACCCTGATCCAGCAGGTCGCGCACCTTAAAACGCTTCAACGTGACAACGAGGAAGTCACCTTATCGATCGACCGATCAAACGTCGTTCGGCACGTCGCGGATTACGTCGATAGAGACACACTCAATCTCGACTTGCTGACACAGTTGATCAATCAGTCGGGAGGCACGATCGGCAGCACGATCGCCGAACTTCAAGCGATGACGTATGAGCAACTCGAGGAGATCGAGTTCCAATTGCCCGGTGTGGCACTGCGACTCGACGTGATGTACGGCATCCAGTTGAGCGAATTGTCGATCGGCGGCCGCTTTGACAAGGATCCCGACACTCCGGGCATTCAAGTCCCATTTAGCCTCGATCTGCAAAAGTTCTTTGCCGACCTGGGCTCCGGCCCGCTCGAGTTGATCGACCTCCGCGGCGAATCCATGTTGACGCTCGATGCCGGCGCCGAACTCGGGATCTCGTTGGGAATGGACCTGACCCACCCCGAGGGGCCGCTGAGTGGTTTCTTCCTGTACGACTTCGAGGAAGATCGACAAGCAGCGCAGGTGATCACCAATGTGAACGACTGGAAGGAAATCAGCGACGGCAAACTGCAAGCTCGTATCGATGGAGAGGTCTTCGAAATCACAGGGCTTGACTTCACGTCGGCATCCAGCATGGACGATGTCGCCGCCGTGCTGCAAAGTCAGATCAATGGCATTTCGACGCAAACGGATATCTCGGTCGTCTTTGAACGTTCGCGTTTAGTGTTTGTGAGCGGGCTCAGCGCCGCGGATCCGAGAGCGGAGATGGTGATCGAGGCGGCTGACGAAGCGACCGCCGGGACCCAACTGATTGGCAACGAGGACGGTGTACTCCGTCCGCTTCCGCGGGGTACCGGGATCGAGCTGTCGGCAACGGCAATGAGTGAAGACTTGGACTTTGACGCCGCGGTCGGCGCTTTTGGCGTCTTCGTGCGCGACGGATCGGCCGAGCTTGACGGTTCGTTTTCATTCTTCCTTGAGCGCGAAAGCGGCGCTGACGAAGACAACCGGCACTATTTCCGCGACCCAACGGTTCTCGGGGTCGACGGTCATCGACCGAATGAGATCTTTGGGAGTGACGTCGCGATCGGCGATTTACTCGGCACCAAGATCGATGCGACGGCGAGTGCCGAATTGCCGACTGCGTTTCCCGTCGAGTCCTCTTCGATCGGGACGTTCGAAGTCGAAATCGACATTCCCGAACTCGTCGACTACGTTCAGGACAGCGCGGCATACGATGTGAACGCAGGGGCAACCAGTCTGGAAGTCACCAAGAAGCTCGGCGGCCGAAACGCGGTCCTGTTCAGCTACCCGGACTTCGCGTCACTCGACTTTGACCTCAGCACCAACTTGTACGCGATGGTCGGTGGTTGGCAGGGCATCTTTGACCTCGCGATCGACGCGATGAAAGGTGAGGTGCTTGGATTCCCGATCCCACTGATCGGTGACAAGCTCGCTGATGAAGCGAAGTTCTTGGAAGACATTCGCGATTCCGTCCTCGACAACTTCGATGGTCTGACCGGTTCGGGGGACAGCAACCCCTTCGGATTTGATGCCGTTCAACGGGTCATCTTCGAAGCCCTTGGTCCGGGCGGCATCAATCTGCTGCGCGATGCCAACAACGACGGGAGTGTGTCCCAGGACGATGTGGTGTTGACCCAGAGCGCCTCCGAAGTCCGATTTGACCTTCATCTCGGCCGCGATTTCGCGCTCCTAAATAGCGACGTCGATTTCGATCTCGGGTTACCCGGCCTTGGACTCGACGTCGATGGCGGTGTGATTTTGAATGCAGGCTTTGACTTTGTGTTCGGCGTCGGAATCGACTTTCAAAACGGAGTCTACTTCGACACCTCGGACGACAGCGAACTGGAAGTCTTTGTCGAGGCGATGATTCCCGACCTATCGGCGGGAGGCACGCTTGGGTTCCTTCGTTTGGACGTCGACGAATTACCAAAAGCGATCGCGACCACCTCTCCGCTGCGAGGCCCGTCGGAAGCGAGACGCACCGATCGCAATGCGGCGATTCGATTCCATGCTATACCCGATGGTGAAAGTGAGACGATTCGAGACGGTGACGGCACACTCGAAGTTCCACTCGCGGACGTCAACATTGTCTTCGAGCACACCGAAGGAATCGGGGCGAATCCAACGATCAGTTTCGATCCGGCTGACACCGCGAAGAAGCTCACGTTCCAAATCGAGAACGACATGACGACGGCGAACGACGTCATCAATGCCTTGAACGCTTCGAATCTCGAAGTCGGTGATTTGCCGCTTCGTAAACTGT
Organism: Planctomycetota bacterium; assembly: GCA_038520195.1. Classification (GTDB taxonomy): domain Bacteria; phylum Planctomycetota; class Planctomycetia; order Pirellulales; family Pirellulaceae; genus Stieleria. Next base: position 1,884 of record JBCBLJ010000659.1, on the reverse strand, counting down.
TTCGAGCTACAACGGGGCCGCATGGTGATGGAACTGGAACGGTTCATCAGGATGATTCCTTTCTCACCAGTGCTGAAGGCGACAACTCGCAAGCACTGCGAACCAATCTCTCCGGTTCGCGGGTTCGCGCCGACTTCGTGATCGACTTGGTCGACCCGAGTAACTCGGAAGAGGTTGTCGATCCAAGCCAACGCGACAAACTGACCGTCGCGGAACTGTTTAGCTCCGACGTCGATCAAATCCTCGGCGCCGCGCTTGAAGTCGACGCAGACCTTGATTTGCTGTTGACGGCCAGTTTCGGTGGCAGCGCATCGCTACCGCGGGTGCGAAGCGATTTCTCTCTCGATTGGGACTTCCGCAAGTCCTTCGGTGCGCTCGCACCTGGCGAGGACGAAGACCAGAGTATTAGCGCACCGATCATTCGTTTTGACACGATTCAGTTGAACATCGGTGAATTCGTTTCCGGCTTTGTCGGAGACTCACTCACAAAGATCAGCGAGGTCATCGAACCGTTCCGCCCCGTGCTCGAGGTCCTTCAAACACCCGTTCCGGTGATCTCGGAACTCGCTGGTAGCGACATTTCGTTCCTGGATTTGGCAAAGCTGTTGGGAGTCGGCAAGGCGGCGGACTTCATCGATGCGGTCGCGACTCTGGATGACCTCGTCACGACGGTCGACGCCTTCTCCGGCTCGGGCGATTCTTCCTGGCTGACGCTCGGTTCCTTCGATGTCAACGGTGGTGAGGCCATGGACCCCGGCATGGCGGGAAAGATCCGCCCTGCGAACGAGGAGGAAGCGGACGATGTCGAGGCTCAACTCGGAGAATCGGGCGCGAGTGACTTCAACGACAAGACACTGATGAAGCCGAAGAAGGAACGCCGTTTTTTTTTCCCGATCATCGAGAATCCCGCCAGCGCGTTTCAGTTCTTCCTGGGCAACGACATCGATCTTTTCCTGTTCGATGCGCCCGCGCTGGAAGTCGAATTTTCGATGGAGAAATTTTATCCCGCGCCGGCGCCGTTCTCGGTCGTCGGGCTGACCGTTGAAGGCAGCTTCTCGGCGAAGGCGGATTTCGCATTCGGCTACGACACAGTCGGGATCAATCAGTTTCTAAGGACGAATGACTTCCTCGACATCTTCAACGGTTTCTTCGTCAGCGACACGGAGAACCCCAATGGGACCGGCGCGGACGTCCCCGAGATTGAATTCCGCGCGGGCATCGAAATCACGCCGGATACGATTCCGATTCCACCGTTCCCCGTGCCCGTCTCGCCACGCGTCACGGGAGGATTGTATGCGGGAATTGATCTGAATTTACATGACATCCCCGACCCATTTACCGGCGAAGTCGACGGCAAGATTCGAGTCAGCGAGATCATTCACAACGCCCAACTGGGCAACAATGCCGGGATCCACATTTTTGACGTCAGTGGGTTCCTCGACGCCGGTTTGACGTTGGAGGTCACTTTTGGTGTCGATCCATTCGGCTACACGGAGCACTACGAGCTCTTCAGTGAGCCTCTATTGGACTTTCGAATTCCGCGACCGTCAGAGAATCTTGTTGAATTGGCGGCAGTCGAGAATGGCGTGCTCGTTTTGAACGTCGGCGACCGCGCAGCGTTACGTGCCGATTGCGACGGTGGCGATGCGGGAGACAGCGAGTGTACGGAGACATCCGAACGATTCACGCTGTTGCCGGGGGCAACGTCGGATCGAGTCGTCGTTCGGGGCTTCGGACAAACCATCGGTTACACGGGCGTGACGAGTATCGTTGCCGACGCCGGTGACGGCGATGATTACTTGTTCGTGCATCCCGACATTTCGCAGCCGGTGACATTCATTGGCGGCTCCGGTTCCGATCAGTTCTTCGCCGGTGGCGGCGCGG
>JBCBLJ010000137.1:0-13568 GCA_038520195.1 Planctomycetota bacterium | reverse complement strand
GCTCTGACCGGTCGGATCAAGCTCCGCGAGCTGTTTTGGATCAGGATGCTCCGTTGCTCGCCGGTAGGTTCCGCTGAGCATGATCCGGCGGTGGAGTTTCTTGATCGACCAACCCTCTTCTACAAGCGTTGCGGCGAGCCAATCGAGCAACTCCGGGTGAGTGGGACGCTTTCCGGTGGAGCCAAAGTTATTCGGATTGCCGGCGATCGCGGAACCGAAATGCCAAAGCCAAACTCGATTGACGATTGTTCGTGTGGTGAGCGGATTGTCGGCACTAGCGACCCAGTTCGCGAATGCCGTTCTGCGACCTTCGATTTCATCTGTGATCGGGGTCGCGTTTTCGCCGACGACGCTGAGGATGCCTGGTTGAACGGGTTCACCTTGGGCGAAGGGGTCGCCGCCGGTGAGGATGTGACAGGTCTCCAGTTCGCCTTTCTTCATACGATCGGCGGGCATGCGGTAGGGCGCGGAAATCGATTTCACCGTCGGCGTACGGCCGTTGTAGACCGACAGTGCGAAGGGAGCGAACGTTTCGCCCTCGAATGCAAGTGCCTGCAGTCCCTTTCGAGCGACTCTCTCCATTCCAAACTCTTGGGGTGTGAACCCAACAAGTTTTGGTGGGAACTCGTTTTGGTCCTGCTCCTTGGCGATCCGTTTGCGAACGGCGTTGAAAAGACCGCTTGCGTGAGCGGTGCGAAGTTCGTCGACCAATTCACGCCACCGCGCGTCAGACTTGCCGTTTTCTTCGTACCACTTCAGTGCGTTGGCGAGGAGTTTTTCATCGATGCCCCGAAGGATCTCTCGATAGGCTTGGCGGCGGCGGGTGAGGTGTTGTTTCTGTTCAAAGCCGGCCGTGTTTTCGCAGTCCAATCGCTTTGCTTCGCGCTCGGCCAACTGAGTGGTCGCGAACACCGCTTGGATGCTGTAATAGTCGCGCGTGGGGACGGGATCAAACTTGTGGTCATGACAGCGTGCGCACTGGAGCGAATGCGCAAGAAACGTCTCGCCGACACTGTTGGTGACGTCGTCGAGAAAACGTTGCCGCGCGACTCGCGGGACTTCCATGCCCGTGAGCTCCCAGGGGCCCATACGGAGGAATCCGGTAGCGATCACCATCTCTGGGTCATCAGGATTCAACTCATCACCCGCGATCTGCTCGCGGGTGAAACGATCGTACGGTTTGTCGTCGTTGAATGATCGAACGACGTAGTCGCGATAACGCCATGCTCCGCCCCGGTGGTAGTCGTTCGCAAAACCGGAGGAGTCCGCGTAGCGGACGACATCCAGCCAATGTTGAGCCATCCGTTCGCCATAGTGCGATGAGTTCAGCAGTCGATCGACGACCGAGGCGAAAGCTTTTCGATCTTTGCGAGGGTCATTCACAAACGCCAACACGGACTCCGGCGTTGGCGGCAGGCCAGTAAGGTCAAACGAGGCGCGACGAATCAGCGTGCGGCGATCGGCAGGCGGTGCCAGCTGAAGTCCAGCGGGGAGACGCGTTTCGATCAACTGGTCGATCGGGTGCTTGGAGGACTCGGGGTCGAGCAGCGGTTTCGTGACGTCCCGGTAGGCCCACATTGACTCGGGCTTGTACCTGCGGTCGGTCCATTCTTGGGCCAGGCCGCCGGAGGTCTTCATTTGGATTCCGTCTTCGGCGGACCAGCGGTCCGCGTAGGCTTTGGCGATCTCGGCGCGACGTGATTCGCTGGGCCATTTCGCACCGGTCTCGATCCAACGATTGACCCATCGCAGTTGTTCGTCGGTGACTGCTTCGGCATCCTTGGGCGGCATGGCGGACCAATCGTCGCTTTCGCGTGTCATTACTTGGTAAAGCGGACTGTGCGACGGGCGACCCGGTTGGATCGCGGCCTCGCCACTTTCCCCGCCCGCATACGCGGAGGCTTTTGAACGCAGGTCGAACTCGCCTTCGATGGCGTCTTCATCGGAGCCATGGCAGCCGATGCACTTTTCACGGAGCAAGGGTTCGATCCGGCGCACGAACAGCGCTTCGGACTCATCAATCGCGTCGGGCTGGGCAATCGCGTCGGGCTGGGCAAAGCATGCGCAGCAGGTGGTGAGGGTAAGGAGGACGGAGCCAAACCAATGAGGTGGGATTCGGTGCATGATTCCAATCGGGGCGTGGATGCGTTCACCGGGAGGGAACTCCATTGTAACGCGATCTCGTGCGTTTTCGCGTGAATCGGGACTACCGAATCCGCTTGTTCATCGCCCACTTGGGCACGCTTGCCGGGGACGCTATTGTTTCCGAAAACGAAGCCAGATACGCCCTGGCGGGTTGATGACTCAAACACCTACGGAGAAAGCTGCCATGGCTTACTCACTTCCCGATTTGCCCTACGCTCACGACGCTCTTGCCCCACACATCGATGCTCAAACGATGGAAATCCACCACGGCAAGCACCATGCGGCTTACGTGTCGAAGGTGAACGCCGCGATCGAGGGAACCGATTTGGAAGCGAAGTCGATTGAGGACTTGGTGAGCGACCTCGGTGCGGTGCCGGAAGAGAAGCGGGGCGCGGTACGGAACAACGGCGGTGGACATGCGAACCATTCGCTGTTCTGGACGGTGATGGGGCCGGGCAAGGGTGGCAACCCTGGCGGCGATCTGGCGGCTGCGATCGACGGTGCTTTCGGAAGCTTCGATGGATTCAAAGAGAAATTTGCGGCTGCCGCGGCCACCCGCTTTGGTAGCGGCTGGGCATGGTTGTACGTCGAAGGCGGCGAGATCAAAGTTGGCAGCACGGCAAATCAGGACACGCCGCTGATGGGTGCCGCCGTCGCCGGAATCGGAGGCACTCCGATCCTCGGCTTGGACGTTTGGGAACACGCCTATTATCTCAACTACCAGAACCGGCGTCCCGACTACATTTCGGCCTTCTGGAATGTTGTCGACTGGGACGCCGTCGCCGCTCGCTACGCCGCAGCGAAGTAGTTGAGAGTTGAGAGTTGAGAGTTGAGAGTTGAGAGTTGAGAGTTGAGAGTTGAGAGTTGAGAGTTGAGAGTTGAGAGTTGAGAGTTGAGAGCCTGCTCGCTTTCAACTGCTCACTTTCAACTCCTCTCTTCTATTGGTCTGCGTAGACCATGATGCTTTCTTCTTTCGTCACGGGGACCTGTGACTGGTCGCTCGTGACAATGGCTTTGACGAGATGTCGTCCTTGGGCAAGCCCTTGCGCTCGGACTCGATAAACGACTTCTTCGTTGGCCTTCAGCATGGCCCGCGGCGTGAAGACAACCAAGCCCTTGTTGTCGGTTTGAAAGTCTCCGTTGCCGACCAAACGCATCCCCTGAGGGAGCTGCAGATGGACGCGAACATTCGTGTCGTCACGCGACCCGGAGTTGCTGACGCGGATCTCGTAGGTCGTTTCGCCGCCGATCTCAACGGGGTCGGCGCTGTCGTTGATCGAGAACGTTAACTCAGCGAGCGAGTCCACTAGCACTTGGCTCTCACTCGAGGCGGTGATGCCACGGTCCGCCGAAGCTTGGGCGCGAAGGACACGGTTGCCTTCTTCGACCGGAAGTAGCACCAGTGGCACACGGCCGTTCTCGCCGACAGGCAACTGCGGTAGCGACCAGAACACAGCGTGTCGCGACGCGTCATATTGCCCTTCGTAGTCGGTACTCACGAACGTAAAGCCGCGATCGAGTTGGACGCTGATGTCAATGTTCTCCGCGACATCGGTGCCGGCGTTGCCGACATACAGTTCGAACTTTGCCTGACGCTCCAAATACCGTTTTGAAGGACCGGTCAACGCAATTTGCAGTTTCGGCGCGATGATTTGAATCGGGACGGAGTGATACGTTTCCAATCCGTCGTCTGCTTTGACTCGAATCGTGTTCTCGACCGTGCCGGGCTGGACTGCTTTCATTCGCAGCACCTGGCGGCGAACTTCGCCGGGGCCAAGATTCCCGATGAAGTTGTCCAGTTCCCTGCCCTGGGGATGCTCGAGGCCGACCGGCACGTCTTCTTGAAGCACCACACCGGTCGCTTCGCCGGTCCCGGGGTTGCTGATTTCGAGTTCGATCTCAACGAGCTGTCCGATCGGGACTTGCTCCGGGGCCTTCTGTACGATTTTGAGTTCCGGACGCGTACTGATCGTCCGGACTGACGCGGCGGCCTGGAACGTGACGCGCGCCACGCTACCAAGTTCGCCTTCTTGAAGTGGTGTCAGTTGGAGAGTGATGGTCCGTTCCTGTTGCGGCTCGAGGCTTCCGAGGTCCCAGACCAGTTCCTCTTTGAACTTGGGATCGGGACGGGGCGAAGCGTCGTCAAGTCGCATGCCAGTCGGAATGCGGTCACGCACGCGGACATCCATCGCCGTCGCGCCGCCCACGTTCTTGACGGTGATGACGAAGGTTGCTTGCTTGCCGACCTTGACCTCAGCGGGGGCGCGCTTGTGGATCACGACCGAGGGCGATTGTGGTCCGTCGAGTTTTCGGTCGCCGGGGGCCGCCATCGTTGGGCCCGGGGGCAGCGGGCGTTCCATGCCGCGGTCCCGGTATCCTGCTGGCTGATAGAGTTCTCCGCCGCGCGGCAGCGATGCGGTACGCGCTTGGGGGACACTGTTTGGCAGTGGCGCCGCGCTATAGGGTTGAGCCAACCCGGGCGCGGCTTGCGGTGCGAACGTTCGGTTGTCTGACGGCATCGCTGGCTGAGAGGGACGCGGCACGCCACCGTAGTTTGCCGGGACATTGGAGATCCCACCGGCCGGCTGGTTGTAGCTGCCGTTGCCGCCAAAACCACTGACAGGTTGTGTCAAGTTTGCGGGCGGTACTTGGTTGTACTGATCGACAAACGATGGCGAAGTCGCGATGGCGTTGGGGGTGGTTGAGATGCTTGGGGTGGCCGAGAAGTTAGACGACGGAGACCCAAGTGCTGAGGACGGAGGCGTCGCATCGGTTGAATCCGGCCCGGCCATTGCTGTCGGCGCACCCATCGTCGGTGTCGCCACGGAGCCGGCAAATGCCATCGCATCGGCTTGGATGCTTGGCGATGGCATTGAACTCGGTCCCGAGACGATCGTGGGCGCGCCGGATGTCGGCAGCGACGACGAAGTCGGAGGAACGACCAATCCGCTCTCGGGACCAGCCGGCACCGGGCGCAGGGTCATCGACGGAATGATCGTTTCATTGGCTTGGCCTGTAGGCTGTTCGCTGGACAAACCGTTTCCACTGGGCGGCACTTGCAGGAGCAGTTGCGTCACGTCTCCGAGCGCTGAACTCCGGGGCGCGGGCTGCGCGCCGGTGGCGGGGTTGGCTTCGGGGCCACGACCGGCCTGTTCGGCGAGAGACTGAAGCAAGTCCGATGATTGGCCGCGTAGCGAGCCGCTGCCTCTTAGGCCGTTGGACGGAAAGCCGGCGACGCTTCCCGGGGCGCTTGGCCGTTCACCGGCGCCGCCGGACTGAGATGGTGGGCTGATCGAGAGCGTTGGCGTGGTCATCTCCATCGGCGAGACAGGAGATGGTGGCAGCTCGGTGGCGGGTGCCGGCGAAGATTCATCTCCAGGGAGAATCAACTTCATCGTTGACGCGGTGGCCGGAGCGGATGAATTGCCAGTTGGCGTGCCTTGACCGGCCGCCGGTAGCAGCATCGCGCCATCGGTGGAGTCGGGGGCTTGGGTGTGGCCAACGAGCGCGATCGCACCGCGCGGTTCGTCGTTTTCCGCGTCGTCGTCGTCAAAGGGGTTGTCAAAGGGCTTGAGCTCGTCCGGCCACGGATCGGCCGAAATCAAGCTGCCACGGCCGACGGGTGCGACGGGTTTGGCGGGTGGAATCGAGTCTTCGGTCCAGGCCGAGTCGGCTTCTGTTTGCAGGTTTTTTTGCGATTGGGTGGCCATGATAAAGCCCACCAAAATCGTTGCTGCACCTGCGGCGAGTCTGACGCCAAACGCTTTCATGGGTCGCAATCCGTTGGTGAAATGGACCAATCCGTCGGTCCGTTACGCGGTGCTTAGCAAATCGCGTTGCCAAGGGGGAAGCCGGATTTGCGATGCGCGTTAACTCGACTTGCGATTCGAGGTCGGTCGTACTCTCGACTCTTGGCCTTCCACTCTTATGCTATGACTCCTCCCCCACTCCCCGCCCGACGAGTCTTTTCCATGTTTGCCCGCTGCTTTTTCGGTCTATTGCTGGTTTTTTTCGTCACGTTGGTCCATGCGGCGCCTCCTGAGAAATACTCACATGGGCCCGATTCGAGCCCGCGAGAGGGGGTGCCCAGCGGCAAGGTCACGCAGCACCAGCGGCTTGAGAGCAAGGTGTATCCCGGTACCCAGCGCCGCTACAGCGTGCTTGTCCCGGCGCAATATGACGGGTCCAAGCCGGCGGCGCTGATGGTGTTTCAAGACGGTCACGCGTTCGAGGGCAAACAGGGCGATTTCCGGCTTCCGGTCGTCTTTGACAATCTGATCGCGGCAGGTGAGATGCCAGTGACGATCGCGGTCATGATCGACCCCGGGCACAAGGGTCAGTTACCCGAAAAGCGGGGGTGGCGTCCACGGCCAGCGAATCGCAGCGTCGAGTACGACAGCATGAACGGCGACTACGCGGAATTCTTGCTGACCGAGATCCTGCCGGAAGTGGAGAAGTCGTTCCGGATCACGTCGAATCCGAACCTTCGTGCCGTCTGCGGTAACAGCTCCGGTGGAATCTGCGCGTTCTCGGTTGCCTGGCATCGCCCCGATCGGTTCGCCAAAGTGCTCAGTCACATCGGCAGCTTTGTGAACATCCGCGGCGGGCACAACTACGCGGCGATGATTCGAAAGACGGAGAAAAAACCGATTCGGGTCTTCCTGCAAGACGGCGAGAACGACCTCGACAACGAGCATGGGAATTGGCCGCTGGCGAATCAGCAAATGGCGAAATCGCTGGCGTTCAAGAACTATGATTATAAGTTTGTGTACGGCACCGGGGCACACAACGGAAACCACGGCGGCGCGATCTTTCCGGAGTCGCTGCGTTGGTTGTGGAGAGACTGGAAGAACGAGACGCCGTAGCGAACCGATTGAAGATGCTTCGACCGAAACCCCAGATCGACATGCCTCCGAGCGACGCCGAGACTCCTCTCGACATTCCGTTCAGCGTTCCTTTCGTGCATCGGTTGCGCACCACAACGGACATTTGCGGCGACGACTTTGCGGAACTCATCGACTTGCTTGACGGTGGCGCGGCGGGCGCCCCCAAGGTGTTGCTGATCTCGGAACGGCCGGTGGCCGATTCGAGCCAGCGAGTCGGCCGACTAGAACAACAGCTCGGTGATCATCCCGCTATCTCGCTGGTCGCGTCGCCGTTGTTGGTTGCCGGTGGCGAAGAAGTAAAGAACGACTCGCGTTGTGTCGAAACGGTGCTTGATCGGATCAATCATCATGACCTCGACCGCCGCAGCTACATCATCGCGGTCGGTGGAGGCGCGATGCTGGACGCGGTCGGTTACGCGGCGGCGATCGCCCATCGCGGTATACGATTGATTCGCATCCCGACGACGACATTGGCGCAGGCCGATAGCGGTGTCGGGGTGAAAAACGCGATCAACCAATTCGGCAAGAAGAATTGGGTCGGAACGTTTGCGGTGCCTTGGGCGGTGATCAACGACGCAGGCTTTTTGGCGTCTCTTCCCGATCGGGATTTCGTGAGCGGCTTTAGTGAAGCCGTCAAGGTTTCGTTGCTCAAGAGTCGCGGTGAGTTCGATTGGCTGTGTGCCAATGCCGAGCGAATCCGAAATCGTGAGATGGATGCCGCCAATCGAGCGATCGCGGTGAGCTGTCAGTTGCACTTGCGGCACATCACCGAGGGCGGCGATCCGTTCGAGATGCTGGAAGCCAGGCCGTTGGATTTTGGGCACTGGTCCGCACACAAGCTCGAACCGCTGACCGGCTACGAGATCCGTCATGGCGAGGCGGTTGCCATCGGCGTTGCCATCGACTGTTATTACTCGCATCTCAAGTATGGGTTTCCCCGAGAAGATGCCGATCGGGTGCAAGCGTGTCTGGCGGCTCTTGGCTTGCCGCTGTGGCACGACTCTCTCACTCCACTCGATCGTCTGTTGGTTGGCTTGGAGGAGTTCCGGCAGCACCTCGGAGGCAGACTGACGATCACGATGTTACGTGACGTCGGGGTGAGCATCGATGTGCACGAGATCGACGACGGGTTGATGGCCGAAGCGATCAAGTTGGTGCGAAACGCCACCCAAAACGCGTGAATTTCGGCCACGACCGTCGCCTAAGCGCCGACTCGACGCGGAGCGATCTCACACGCACCATCGCGAGCATCGAATTGTTCTAAGATGATTGCCAGAAGCGGTCCATGTTCACGGAATAGGGAACTCCCATGAAGCGCACGTTCAAGGAACGGGTCGAGCTATTTTGGCATTGGTACGCTGAAGTGGCACCGCGATTTTACGAGACCATCGAGGACGGGCATTGCACTGCTCTCGTTGGCGAGGTCTCTGAATTCATGGGCGAGACGATGCCGGGATTGGCGTGGGTGTTCGGCCCCGGCGACGACGGCGGCCACAGTTTTACGGTTTCAGGCGAAGGCATGGTGGCCAAACAACTGCTTGCCGAATACTGGCTCTCTCAGTCCGTTGAGCTGAGCGGCTGGACGTTCTACGAGTCGCGACAGGCCAATCGAAACCTTCATGACGTCGCGATTCAGATCGAAGGCTTGGGGCGTGTTGACGCCGAGAACTATTTGATCCGCACCAAGGTGGACGCCGAACGAGAGACGCTCGACATCGTCGCCTGGCATCCACTGTATGAGCGGCTCGCCGACGACAATCACGTCCAACTCTTGTTCCTCTTACTCGATGAAGCCCTTGGGGAATTCGGGACGCAAACCTGGATCGGCGACATCGACATCGGTAAGGTCACTGAAGCGGAACACGATGGGCGAACGGTGCATCGTTTGACGGAGCTGCCGAAATTCATCTCCGATGTTCAGCGGTACCACGGATGGAAGAAGCTTTCGCCGTTGCAGTCCTACACCGGGTACACCATTCGCAAACAACAAGACACACTTCGCGGCGACACGATCGCAGGTACGACCTGCATCCCGCGGTTGGTGTTCGCCTTGCTCGATGAAGGTGGGTCACTCGCGGAAGACCCCCTCGAGGACACCGGCGCGTCGATGACGTTCCTGGAGATCGATGGATCGGTGTTCCCTGCGGGCAACGAAGCCGCTGTCCGGCACAACATCGAGGAGGCGCTCGAAGAGACACTCACGGAGCAATGCCTTGGCCGTCCGCTCGGCGGTGCGGCCGGACTGAAGTCCTCGTACATCGACCTGTTACTGATCGACGGAGAACGATCTCGGGCGGCCGTTGAGGCGACGATGGAAGGATTGGAACTGGCGGGACGCTATCGCTGGCATCCCTTCGCCTGAGGACTTACACGGTCCGGAACGCGGTCGTGATGAGAATTCCCGGCCGCGTGGTTGGCAAGCATCGCGGTCAACATCACGAACCGATTTGCTTCCAGACTTTCACGTCATCGATCTCGACGCCATCGCCGATGCAGCGAAAGACCAAGGTTGGTTTCTTCACGCCGAACGTCGGGTCGCTGGCCTTTAAGGTGTCTTTGCCGTCGACTTTTGCGGTCACGTACGGACCCCAGGTGGTCACTCGAAGCGAATGCCAGGTGCCCTTCTCGAACGTCGTCTTCCCGCGCGCGAGCACTTCGTTTGGGGCTTCTTTGGGGCGATCCTTGTCGACGTGTTTCAGAATCCTCCATCCGTTGGGCGAGACGACGACCGAGAAGAGGTGGCCACGTTTTTTCAACTCGCCTCGCGCCGGATCAAATCCGAAGTGAAAGACCTTGCCGTCTTCGACAAATCGGAATCTCAGTTGATACACGGCGTTGCTGGTTTCGATGACCCGCCTAGCGGCGGCGGAGTGGTTGTCCGATTCGACCTCCGCGGCCCGGAGTACCCCGTCTTGCTTGATCCACTTACCCGTGTTGATCGACCAAGGCTTCGCGAGCTCGCCGCCATTGTCAAAAGCCTCATCAACCACCAATTCGCTATTAGCGGGGGCCTCGTCGGCCGCGGCGGCAACGCCGAGGGATGGAACAAGAAGGACGAGCAGAAGGAGGTGGCGAGACATCTTTTGACTCCGGGGATGGGTGGGCGGAGTGAAGTATAGCCCGGCGGCGAGGATGCCTCGAAGCTTTGCTTCGTTGGCTACCGCGACGTTGTACGAGAACCACTTCAAATCGGCACGTTCAATGAGGTGCTCGTCTCAGGCGTTTTGCCCGGGCAAGTGATTGCACGCTACGGTACGAGATGTTTAGCCTTGCCTACGCGAGCGCGAAGTTGGCTTGGAAGCGGTCGAAGAGATAATGGCTGTCGTGCGGTCCCGAGGAGGCTTCCGGGTGATGTTGAACACCGAACGCGTTCGATTCACGGTGTCTTACACCCGCGATGGTGTCGTCGTTGAGATTTCGATGGGTGATCTCCAAGCAATCCGGCAACGACGCTTCTTCCACCGCGAACCCATGGTTTTGCGTCGTGATTTCGACTTTGCCTGTTTCAAGATCGAGTACCGGTTGGTTCGCGCCACGATGGCCGAACTTGAGTTTGAAAGTCTTGGCACCGCAGGCTAACGAGAGCAATTGATGACCGAGGCAGATGCCGAACACAGGGCGCTGACCGATCAATTCGCGGATCGTGTTTTGGGCATAGTCGAGCGGTTCCGGGTCGCCGGGCCCGTTGGAGAGAAACACGCCGTCGGGCTCCAGCTGAATGATCGAGTCGGCACTGGTGTCACCGGGCACGACGGTCACACGATTGCCGCGCGATACAAAGTGCCGTGGGATATTCCATTTCATGCCGAAGTCCATGCAAACGATGTGGGCGCCGTCACCCGATTGCGTCTCGCCGCCGATTTCGGTGGCCGTCCATTCGTCCAGACGATGATCCCACTGAACCGGCTCCTTGGGCATCACTTCGCGGACGAGATCCCGGCCGACGAGTCCCGGCGAGTTTTTCGCTTTCTCAATCAGACTCGCATCTTCCAGGTCCGTCGTGGAAAGGATGCCGCGCATCGCCCCGGCTTCGCGGATGTGGCGGACCAATGCCCGTGTGTCGATCTCAGCCAGCGCGATGATGCCGTGTCGTCGCAAGTAGTCGCCCAAGCCGCCCTCGGCCCGATAGTTACTGTAGATGCGGCTGTCTTCGCGAACGATGAACCCAGCCAACGACGGAACTTCGTGCTCGACGTCAATCGAGTTGACCCCGTAATTGCCGATCTCGGGGTACGTCATCGTCACGATCTGGCCGCGATAGCTCGGGTCCGTCAGGATCTCTTGGTAGCCGGTCATCGACGTGTTGAACACGACTTCGCCCGCAATTTCCCCTTCGGCGCCAAAAGCCGAGCCGGTGTAGATCGTTCCGTCTTCAAGAGCGAGTTTGGCAATCATGGGTTGAGAGTTGAGAGTTGAGAGTTGAGAGTTGAGAGTTGAGAGTTGAGAGTTGAGAGTTGAGGGTTGAGAGTTGAGGGTTGAGAGTTGAGAGTTGAGAGTTGAGAGTTGAGAGTTGAACTAGCTTCCGAGTTGTTGTTTGATGTTGGCGAGGGCCGCTTGGAGCGCTTCGGGAAGTTTGCTCGGATCTTTTCCGCCGGCTTGCGCCATGTCGGGGCGGCCGCCACCGCCTCCGCCGACCATTTTCGCCGCGTCCCCGACCCATTGGCCCGCCTTGAGCCCACGTTCGACCAATGAACGGCTCAGGCCACCGACGAGCAACACTTTGTCGGCTTGAGTCGTTGCCAGCAGGACTGCCGATCCGCCGCTGGATTTCTTGCGAATCTGATCGATCCATCCACGCATCACGTTTGGGTTCGCACCCGGCACTTCGGCGACAACGACGAGGTCTTCGCCGATTTGCTCACCTTGGCCGATCAAGTCATCCGCCGTTACTTTCCCGCCGGCGGTCGATTTTCTCAGTTGATCGATCAGCTTCTCACGGTCCGATATCAGCGATTCGATTCGGACGAGCACGTCGTCCTGTGACACGTTGAGTGAGCGAGTGATGTCGCGTACGGCGGATCGCACTTCAACATATTGCGATCCGGTTTCCGCCGCGCCGGAGGCGACTTTGAAGTCGTCGCTGTACTCGCCTGCATTGCCGGCGTTGAGTTCCTTGCGGAGTTGACGGACTTCTTCCATCAGCTGCGTTGTCGCTGCCGCGGCGTGGGCGGCGTCGGTTCCAAGCACCGCCCCGATCTTGCCGAGCAGCTTCGTCGTGTGTTCACGGTGCTCTTCGGCACGACCGCCGGTCAACGCAACGATTCGCCGTGTTCCTGCCGACACGCTTTCCTCGGCCATCAGTTCAAAACTGGCCACGTCGCCCGTGTTACCAACGTGCGTCCCGGCGCAAAGCTCCTTGCTGTAGTCGCCAATGGAAACCATTCGTACGGGGTCAGGATACTTTTCGCCGAAAAGCATCATCGCGCCAGCGGCACGGGCTTCGCTCAGTGGAAGTGTCTCCCATTTCACGGCCGCGGATTCCCCGACTCGCGTCACCACATCGGATTCGATTTTCGCGAGTACTTCATCAGGGATCGGTTTTTGGTTGGTGAAGTCAAATCGCAAGCGATCCTCTTCGACCTTACTACCCTGTTGCTGAGCGTGGTCACCAACGTGCACGTGCAATGCGTGGTGCAGGATATGCGTTGCCGAATGTGCGCGGGCGAGCGAATCGCGCCGCTGGGTGTCAACGCTCGCGGTACACCGGACACCTTCCTTCATTTCGCCGCGGGTCAGTTTGCCGTGGTGAACGATCAGCCCGCCATGTTTTTGTGTGTCACGCACCTCGAACTCAAAGTCATTCGAGGTGATCACGCCGGTGTCACCGATCTGTCCACCCGATTCACCGTAAAACGGCGAGTGGTCGAGAATCAGTCGAAACTCGTTTTCGCCAGGTCGATCGACGTGACTGAGCAGTTGACCTTCGTCGCCATCGCGTCCACCACCGGTGATGATGCCCTTAATGATCGCGTTGGCTTCGGTCTTGTCGTAACCGAGAAAGGGAGTTTCGCGGAGGGCTTCCTTCAGCGTTTCCAGCGGCCCGGTTTGGAACAGCTCTTTCTGTCCGGCTCCGCTGTCGATGGCGTGTTGGTCCATCGTTTCGTTGTAGCCTGCCCAGTCGAACGTAAAGTTCTGTTCGGCCGCGATCGTCTGCAACAACTCGGGCGGGACGCCGTAGGTCTTGTTCATGTCGGCGGCCTCGGCGCCGGGGACCATTACGGCGTCTTCTTCACGCATTTGCTCGAACAGTTGAGAGATGCGTTTCATGCCGCCGTCGATGGTGCCGAAGAAATTCCTTTCTTCCGATTCGATGGCTACGGAAACACGCTCGATCGTGGTGCCGAGTTCTGGATACACGGCTTTGGCCGACTCGGCGACGGCGGGGACGAGTTTGAACAGAAATGGCTCACGCAGGCCCATCTGGTAACCGTCCAACACGGCGCGGCGAATCAATCGTTTGACGACATACTTCGCGTCCTTAGGACCGGGGTAGACGTTTTCGTGAATCGCGAAGGTGCACGCGCGGGCGTGGTCGGT
>JBCBLJ010000864.1:0-3446 GCA_038520195.1 Planctomycetota bacterium | reverse complement strand
GGGCATCATCAATGTTGAGCTTGCCGATCTTGGCGGCGTTATTCTCCGCCGCCAACTCATCAATCATCGGCGCGATCGCTCGGCATGGTCCGCACCAGGGGGCCCAAAAATCAACCAGAACAGGACCGTCGGCCGACAGCACCTCGGAGTCGAAATTCTCGTCGTTGAACTCGTGCACGGCATCGGAAGCCATGAAATTATCCTCTATTGGAGTCGATGGGCTGTCTGTCCGAGGTCTCGGAATCGTTGCTTCATCCGCAAAGCCGAGAATTGTAGGGCGGTGGTCGCCACTGGCCAAGCGTCGCCTTTTCGGCAAGGCAGGGTTTGGCAAGTCAAGGGTTGGTCAGCGGATAACGCCTTTGTCGAGCCGATGCGGTCGCGGCTTTCTAGACAAGTGTTTCCAGCAACCGGCGAAGCTTCCGCAATTCCACTCGGTGGTCGAGGCCTTCCAGCGGTCCCATGTGAACCGTGAGGGCACGGTCAAACTTTTCTCGTTCCAATTGAGTGATCAGTTTGCCGTAGTCGACCTCACCCTGCCCGACGCTGACCTGAAATGCGTCCGGCCGCGAATCACGAAGGTGCACATTGCATACGAACTTGAGGATGTTTTCGAGGTTCTTTCCGCGCGACGATCCGGCAATGTAGACGCTCGGGTCGAGCGTGATCCCCAGGCCATCGACGTTGTTGCAGAGGACCATGAGCGTGTCGGGGTCTTCGCTCAGGCACCCCAGTTGGCTTCGAACCGCGACGCGAATTCCTTCGGCCTCGCCGATTTCAACGAGGCGACGCAGGTGCTCCACTTCTTCGTTGAACGGCGTCCCTTGCTCGGCCGAGGGCACCGTCATCGTGACGACTTTGGTCGTCTTCGCGAGCCAACTCAGCTTCGCAAAGTCGTCGTAGTGTTGATCGCCCGTCGATTCCAGGTTCACGCTATAGCCCGAGATGTCGAGGCGGTGCGTGTGTCGCAGCAGCTGGATGCCCCGATCGAGATCCTCCAGAATTTCAGAAGGCTTGACCGGCCCGGATTCGTGGAGTGCGATCTCGAGCGCCGTAAACTCGAGGTCTGATAGCAATTCGATGGCGTCGGCCAGTTCCAACTCGGGACAGCATTCGGTGGAGGCGGCGATAAACACAGGAGCATCCTTTCAAACGACGACTCAAAACCTATCAATACTTTGATCGCAAAAACTCAGCGGTCGACAAGCGTAACGTGTCGCGCGAGATGGGCAAAAGAGCGGTTTCATCAACCGTCGGTCGATTCCCGCTCCCAGGTGTTATCCGGGATTTTCATCCGGAGTATGGCTCGCGTCTTTGCTGAATCTTCCCTGACCGTACCAATCCAATATGTGTTGGGCAATCTGTGGGGGAGATCGGTTCTGGGTCGCTACCACGTGATCCGCCGATTGCCGATAGAGCGGTTCGCGGTCAGCCAGCACCGCAGCAATCTCGTCCTCAAACGCGAGGTCGGTCAATGCGGGGCGGGTTTCCGTCGAACCCGAATCGGCCCGAATCCGTGCCGCCAGCGTCGTGACGTCCGCCGTCAGCCAAACACAAACGCCGGTGCTCTTGATCAGGTCGCGATTCGTCTGACGCAAAATCGCACCGCCGCCGAGCGCGATCACGCACGGATCGGTTTGGTTCGCGACCTCGACAAGACACCTCGATTCCCAGTCCCGAAAGGACGCTTCTCCGCCCCGTTCGAAGATCGCGCAGATCGATTGACCGGAGGCGGTTTCGATTTCACGATCGAGGTCAATGCACCGGCGAGCCATCCGATCGGCCAAAACTCGGCCGACCGACGTTTTGCCAGTCCCACGGTATCCTATTAGGTAGATCGCCGTCTCAGTCATCTCTCTCATCGACCCTCGCTCTGTTGTCGAAGCGCGAAAATAACCGCACCGAAAAATGGTCGCCATCCCGGTTGCGACTCTTCCGCCTCGGTGCGGTGATTCTGGGTTTGATGCCGTTGGTGATCGCCGAGGGCATCTGCAGGCTGCTGGCGCGGGCTCCCCAGCCTCTTGAGTACGATCCGATCTTTGACACGACGGAAGTTCGTCCGTTGTTTCAAACCACTGGCGAGTTTCGAGAGGTCCGTTCGACACGATTAGAGTTCTTTCGGCCGGACCGCTTCCTGACCGAGAAGCCCGAGAATGGACGTCGGGTTTTTGTGTTGGGTGGGTCAACGGTTCAGGGTCGACCCTATGAAATCGAGACCGCCTTCTCGACGTGGTTGAGGTTGCGGCTTCAAGCGGCCGACCCGAACCACGTGTATGAGGTCGTGAATTGCGGTGGTGTTTCCTACGCGAGCTATCGACTCGCGATCGTGCTTCGAGAAATCCTCGAGTACCAACCCGACGCAGTCGTTCTCTACACCGGGCACAACGAATTCCTGGAGCAACGAAGCTATCAAACATGGAAGCCGCGTCGACCACTCGTCGATGGCGTTGTTCGTCGTTCGAGATTGCTGCAAGTTCTGGCCAAGTCATTCCAGCGAGCACCCGATCAAACGCTCACCGCGGAGGTTCAAACGCGTCTCGACGAACCAGACGGTCTGGGGCTTTACCGCCGCGACGAACCCTGGCGCGCCGCCGTTGTCGAGCATTTCGAGCGAAACCTGAGCGCGATGATCATGGCATGCGATCGAGCAAACGTGCCGCTGTTGCTTTGCCGGCCCGTTAGCGAAATCGTTGAAACCGCTCCGTTCAAAGTCGCGTCGCTCCAGTGGGCTGCCGACGAACAACCGTTGTTCGAATCCGCCTGGCGGCTCGCCCTCGATCCGCAACGTCGTGTCGTCGAGCGGATCGCCGCATGTGAGTCTTGTTTGGAGATGGACGCTGGTCATGCCGGGGCACACTTCGTCGCCGGGCGCTTGCATTTGATCCAGGGGCGGGCCGGGAAGGCTCGCGAACATCTCATCGCCGCGCGGGACCACGACGTCTGCCCGCTTCGTGCGACCGGCGGCATCCTCGATCGCATCGATGCCCTGGCGGCCCAAACCGGCACGCCGTTGATTCATCTCGATCAACCATTTGACGAGAGCAATCTCAGTGGCCAATCATTGCCCGATGGTTTTCCCGACCCGGCGAAGTTTGTGGACCACATCCACCCGACGATCGCGATGCACCAGGAGATCGCGACGCGGGTCGGTCGCCGTTTGATGCGGCTGTGGAATGTCAAACTCGGACGACAGGCCGAGGCCGATTATCATTCGGCGGTGCAGTCGCACCTCGAGTCATTGGACGAGACCTACCACGCGCGTGCGAAGCAACGATTGGCAGGGTTGCTGCAATGGGCGGCGGGACGTGCGGGTGAACTTCATCTCGGCGAGGAGCCTTCCGTTACTTCTTCGCGACCAGAGTGACACCGATCGCGGCCATGATCATGCCGACAAAGTGTTGGGGCGAGGAGGCTTCCTCGAGGACAACGATGGCCAAGAGCATTGTCAG
>JBCBLJ010001022.1:0-2482 GCA_038520195.1 Planctomycetota bacterium | reverse complement strand
GACGAGTTTGGCGGCGGACTCCCAGCGTCGCGCCTCGATCAACGGCCAAAACTCGCGGAGCGTTTTGATCAGTTGTTGTTTGGTCGGGCGAGACTCGGCCTCGTCGGAGGTCGGTGTTTGCCCGAGAACCAATTCGCCCATCAGGGCAATGGTCAGTGTGGTTGCCAGTGCGGTGGCGACACTCCGTCGGAGCACCACGTGAATCCAAGACAACATCATTGACTCCTTCGAAACGCGTTTGACTTACAGCCTCCGAAGTCTCTCATGACTTGAGGCGCTTTGCGAGCGTTCGATCGAGAAGATTGGCGAACGCTTGCGCATCTTTCGGACCAAGCGGCTTGGGCCCAGGCGTTTCCATTCCGGAAGCTCGAAGTTGTTCCATCAGGTCACGCATCGCCAGCCGTTCTTGGATGTTTGACTCATCGTACAAGTCTCCTCGACTGGTGATCACGACCCCGCCCTTCTCAACCGCTCGCGCGGCGAGCGGAATGTCATCGGCGATCACCACGTCACCTTGGGTCATTTTGGCGACGATGGCGTGATCGGCTTGGTCCGCCCCGTCACGGACGGTGATGCGGCGTATCCACTGTGACTTAGGGATCGCGATCGATTGATTAGCGACGACGACGGCGTGAATCTCACGCCGCTGCGCCGTCCGAAAGATCAACTCTTTGATGACGACGGGACAAGCGTCGGCATCCACCCAAATCGTGAATTCAGCTTCGGCGGCACGCTCGCTCAACTAGAACCAACCCATCGCGACGAGTGAGTACCGGACGACAAGCCCAGCGACGACAACACTGACCATGCTCATCAGTTTGATGAGAATATTCAGGCTGGGGCCGCTGGTGTCTTTGAAGGGGTCACCCACCGTGTCGCCTACAACGGCCGCCTTGTGGGCTTCGCTG
The DNA here is from genome assembly GCA_038520195.1 of Planctomycetota bacterium. Classification (GTDB taxonomy): domain Bacteria; phylum Planctomycetota; class Planctomycetia; order Pirellulales; family Pirellulaceae; genus Stieleria. Next base: position 1,574 of record JBCBLJ010001022.1, on the reverse strand, counting down.
CCTTTTCCGCCGTGATGGTCCGCCTCGATGTACTTCTTAGCGTTGTCCCATGAGCCTCCGCTATTGGACATGAAGACCGCCAGACAGAAGCCGCTGGTGAGGCAACCGGCGAGCAATCCTAAAACGCCGCCGACGCCCAGTATCAACCCGACGCCGATCGGCATGCACAGACCGAGCAGGCTCGGGAGGATCATTTCGCGCTGCGCGGCCTTGGTACTGATTTCGACGGGCCGTTCGTAGTCCGGTTTCACGCTGCCGTCCAATATCCCGGGGTTCTCTCGGAACTGACGACGGACCTCGATCACCATCCCCTGCGCCGCGCGACCGACGGACTTCATCGTCATCGCGCAGAAAAGGAAGGTGCTCATCGCGCCCAAAAAGACGCCGACCAGTACGCGCGGGTTCATCAGCGTCGCGTCGTAATACGTCAGAAAGTCTTTGAGCGTGGCTTCGGAGACCGCGACGACTGTCGCCGTTTCTTCGAGTGGTTCGGCCGGTTTCTCACCGACGGCGAGCGCCTGCCAGTCTTCATTCGCGTCGACATCCATGACGAAGAAGACTTGGTTGGCGGATTCGGACTTGACCACCAACAGGTCTTCGCTGAGTTTGAAGGGACCGTCGCCTTCGACCGTCACGGCGACTTCATCGCCCCAACGTTGAAATCCGTCACGGACGCCTTCGACGTAGGCGGCTAGCAATGCCAGCGCCGTGAGTGCTGCCGATCCGATCGCGAATCCTTTTCCCGTCGCCGCAGTCGTGTTCCCGAGGCTATCAAGCGCGTCGGTGCGGTCGCGAACGTATTCTTCCAACCCCGACATTTCGGCGTTGCCGCCGGCGTTGTCGGCGATCGGTCCGTAGGCATCGGTCGCCAGCGTGATGCCCAGCGTACTAAGCATGCCAACGGCCGCGATTCCGACACCGTAAAGGCCCAGTGAAAAATAGTTGAGGTCGTCAAAACGTCCGCCGGTTGCGAACGCGAACGCGGAGAGCATCGCCGCACAAACCAAAATCACCGGCACCCACGTACTCATCATTCCGTCGGCGATTCCTCCGATGATGATTGTGGCAGGGCCCGTTTCGGCTTGTTCGGCGAGCGCCTGCGTCGGCTTGAATTCATCGCTCGTCGCGTACTCCGTCCACTTGCCGATCGCCCACCCGGCGAAAAGGCCGACGAGAATGCTGACCGACACGCCTGGGACAATGCCGAACAAGGTTGCGCCGGGAACGGTCGGCATCAGGAACGCGGTGAGGAGTAACGCGGCAACCGAGACCAATACCGCAGCAAGGTTAATGCCTTTGGCCAGTGCCTTGAGCAGTGCTTTCTGCGACAACTCTTCGCCCGTGCGAACGGCATAGATACCGACGATGGAGAGCAAGATCCCGACGGCGGCGATTCCCATTGGCAACAGGAAGGCACGCAATTGGGCGTCCGCAACATCCGCACCTTCCGGCAGCAGTGCGCCGCTGCTAAATGCGGCAACGCCAAGCGCCGAAGCGGCGAGGATCGACCCGCAGTAGGACTCATACAAGTCGGCTCCCATGCCCGCGACGTCACCCACGTTGTCGCCCACGTT
>JBCBLJ010000271.1:0-9443 GCA_038520195.1 Planctomycetota bacterium | reverse complement strand
TGTTGCCCTCAATCCACATAGCGAAAGTCAATTGACGCGAACAGCGAGTGGACCAAGACAGCCAACGTTCGATGACTCGGCAACTCCGCGTTGCCTTCCTCCTGAAGAAACGCCAACGATGCCGCCAACTCCTCGGCCGTCGGTGTTCTCCCGAGACAACTCTCAAACAGATCTTCCACGATGGTTTCGTGTGCAGCGGAGTTCGAGTGCCTCGACGCCGCCTTTTCGGCTTGCTCAATCACCCACGGATGATTCGCGATCGCCAACGCTTGCGTGGCGACGGTACTCTCGGCACGCTCGCCAACCGACACGCTCGAATTCGCAAAGTCGAACACGGTGTAAAGCGGGGGCGGTGAGTTTCGGAACACGGGCCAATAGATGCTGCGTCGATTAGATCGATGTGGGTACTGGTAGTCGGACTTGGTGCCGTCGTGAATCTCACACCCGCCCATGACCAAGTCGAGGTCGCCGCTGAGAAACGACATCGTGTCGCGCATGGCTTCCACGGGAAGACGCTTTCGATTGGCACGCCAAAGCCATTTGTTCGCGGCATCGGTTGCCGCCTCAGCGGTCGAGTCGGAACGTCGCCGATAGGCCTCGGACACGACGATCATCCGCACAAGCCGCTTCGTTGACCAACCGCCGCGAACAAACTCGGTTGTCAACCAATCGAGCAGCTCGGGGTGGCTCGGTTTTAACCCCGTGGTCCCAAAGTTGTTCTCCGTTGCGACCAATCCTTCACCCAGCATCCATGACCAGACACGATTGGTGTACACCCGAGGGGTCAGTGGATTGCGATCATCGGCGATCCACTCGGCGAGCTGCAACCGGCCGCTTTGGTCCGTGGGAATCCGCCGCGCATGTTCCGCCGCGGCGCCGAAAGCAGTCAGAAATCCTCGTGAAACTGGCTCGCCCAATTGATGCGTTTCTCCGCGAATTCGGATCTCGAGCGCGTCGACCGGTTCGCCTTCCGTAATCGAGATATACATGGGGCGCTTCGACAACTTTGACTGAAGTTTTCGCCGTTGCGCATCGAGATGCGACTTTTCCTCGCGGATCGCGACGATCTCAGACGTCTCTTCATTCTTTTGTTTCTGGAGCTTGCCAAGCGTCTGATTGATCTCTTCGAGTCGAGGCGTCAACTCATCGAGTTCGCGCTGAGCACCGGCAAACTCGGATTCCTCCTCGGCACCGAGCGGGAGTGGATTGCGAATCCACTTGGATAGATTGTCGTGCTCAAACGCGACGGTTGAACGAAAAATGGCCGCTAGCGAGTAGTAGTCTTTCGCGGGTATCGGATCGAACTTGTGATCGTGACATCGAGCGCAACCGATCGTCTGGCCGAGGAACGCGCGGCCGATGGTTGTCAGTTGTTCGTCGATATGATCGAACTCCAGCTTGGTTTTGTCCTGGTCTTCGAGATTCGTATTGGCGAGAGCAAGAAACCCCGTCGCCACGCAGGACATCTGACGATCGGCGAGTATCTCGTGATCGATCAAGTCGCCGGCAATCTGATCACGGATCATGTCGCTGAACGGACGATCGGAATTAAATGCCTCGATGACGTAGTCGCGGTATCGCCAGGCATCCGCAAGGACAAATCCTCGCAGCGTGATCGATTCGGCGTAGCGCGCCACGTCCAACCATCGACGAGCCAGGTGTTCGCCGTAACTGGGCGATCCCAACAATCGATCCACTAGTCGCTCATACGCATCCGGCGACCGATCTTGCTCAAACGCCCGGATGTCATCGCCGCTGGGCGGTAGGCCAGTCAAATCAAAAAACAAACGGCGAATCAAGACCCGCCGCGACGCGGGTTGCTCTGGCATCAACCCGAGCTCGTGATGCTTCGCCTCGATGAAGGCGTCGATCGAATCGTGCGAGAACACGGACCGAAGCGGCCGATAGGCCCAATGCTGCCGCGACTCCTCGACTGAGAGTCCCGTTTGCTTAGGCCGCGAGGTAGTCGGGGGTTTCCGAGGATCCACCGCGCCCGATTCAATCCATTTCGAAAAGGCGTCGATCGCGGCTCGAGGCAACTTGCCTTCCGGCGGCATCTGCAAGTCACGATCGTCGTAGCGGACCGCCTTGATCAACAGGCTTTCGTTGGGTGCTCCGGCGACGATCGCGGGTCCGAGGTCACCGCCGGTTCGCCAGCCTTCCGCCGAATCCAATCCAAGGTTCCCGCTGAGTTCCGTTTCCTCGGAATGACAATCGAGGCAATGCTCTACGAGCAATGGTCGTATCTGACGCTCGAAAAAATCTTCTCGCTCATCGGCGAAAACGCATCGCGCTGCAAGCGGTAGCGAAACGAGGAGCAGTAGGAACGAACGCTCGGCGACGCGGAGGGCGATTCGCGACATTTGCATCAGGGAGGAAAAGATGACTTGGCGGGCACTTTAGTGTAACCGCTTCGTCGAGCGGTCGCAGGATTCACATTCCGCCCAGGCGTGACGGCCAAGAATCGACGAAGGCGGAGGCCCACATGATCGGCGCGACCGCCCCGATCGATCATCGACGCACCTGCCGGACCGGTTCTATTCGCGGGACCAGTGGTCTCGTTCAGTGGAGAGAAGCCTCGCCGTTTGAGATTGAGGATCCAAAAAACAAAGGCTTGCGTGTTCACGCAAGCCTTTGTCGCACCTTCGCTATGACGGCTTAATCAGCTGCAGCCCATACTCGCGCCGCAGTTATGGCAGAGGTAGCAGTTTCCGTTGCGGACCGTGATACTGCCGCAATTGTCACAGCTTGGTGCATCCATTTGAAATCTGGCAAATTGATCTTGCCGATTTTCATCCTTGTCCTTTCTCCCGTTTCCATTCCCGTTGCCGTTGGAAGAACTCAGGTTCTGAAGCACGCTCGCACGTTCACTCACCACGATCGGCGATTCGGGCGTCACCACCTCGGGTCCGTTGGCCATATTGATGGGGTCGACAGGCTTGGTGTGCACCGAGTCGGGAATCGAGTTGTCCTTGCTCATGAAGGTCAATCCAAGCCAACGAGCGATGTAGTCCACAACGCTTTTCGCGATGCGGATGTCCTTGTTACTGGTATGGCCCATCGGTTCGAACCGAGTGTGGCTGAACTTATTGACCAAAACCTCCAACGGAACGCCGTATTGCAATGCGATCGAGAGTGCGGTCCCAAAACTATCCATGATGCCACCGACGGTGGAGCCTTCCTTGGCCATCGTGATGAAGACTTCGCCAGGGCGACCGTCGGGATATTGCCCGACGCAGAGGTAGCCTTCGTGTCCCGCGATCGTGAACTTGTGCGTCAAACTCTGACGAGTGTCCGGCAGTCGTTCACGGCGCGGTTTGTAGACGATCTTTTCAACCGTCTTCGTGATGACCTCGGGTGTTGCCGACGCCTCATCCCCATCCTCGGAGGAAGTATTGAGCGGTTGAGATTGCTTGCTGCCGTCGCGGTAGATCGCGATTGCCTTGAGTCCCAGTTCCCAACCCCAATAGTAGGCGTCGGCAATGTCGGTCGGCGTCACGTCGTTGGGCATGTTCACCGTCTTGCTGATCGCACCAGACAGGAACGGTTGGGCGGCTGCCATCATTGTGATGTGTGCTCGCCACGAGATGCTCCGGACACCGTTGGCCGGGGTGAATGCACAATCGAAGATCGGCAAATGCTCGGTCTTCAGCTCTGGCGCCCCTTCGATCGTGTCGTTGACATCGATGAATGAAAGGATTGCCTTAATCTGTTCCGGTGAGTAAGCCAGCTTTTCGAGTGCCGGTGCAACCGTTTGGTTCACAATCTTCAGCATACCGCCACCGGCGAGTTGCTTGTATTTGACCAATGCGATGTCGGGCTCGATCCCGGTGGTGTCGCAATCCATCATAAAACTGATGGTTCCCGTCGGGGCGAGCACCGTCGCCTGCGCGTTGCGGAAACCGTATTTTTCGCCGATCGTGAGAACATCGTCCCAGAGTTTTCGAGCGGCGTCCTTCAACTCGCGCGGGCCCGCATCATCGATCTCTTCGACGGCATCTCGGTGCATCTGCATCACACCGAGCATCGGCTTCTCGTTTTCACTGTAGCCTTCAAACGGCCCGACGACACCGGCCATCTCCGCACTGGTGCGGTTGGCTTCGCCATGCATCAGCGAGGTCAACGATCCGCAAAGACCGCGTGCGGCGTCAGAGTCATATCCCATGCCGCGGGACATGATCAACGATCCGAGATTGCTATAGCCAAGGCCGAGCGGACGGAAACGATGGCTGTTGCGTGCAATCGGTTCGGTCGGATAACTCGCGTGATCCACGAGGATTTCTTGAGCGATGAAGAAGACTCGCGCCGCGGCACGGAATCGATCGACATCAAAGCTCCCGTCGGACTTCGCGAACTTCATCAAATTGATCGACGCCAAGTTGCACGCCGTGTTGTCCAGGAACATGTATTCCGAACACGGGTTGGAGGCGTTGATATCGCCGCTGTTGGGACAGGTATGCCAACGGTTGATGATCGTGTCGTACTGCACACCGGGATCACCGCAGTGCCACGCGCATTCCGACATCTTGTTCAGCAATTCCTTGGCATCATACGAAGGTGCATCGCCAGACGTCTTATCGCTGATCCAACGAGTCTGCCAGCGTTTGCCGTCCCGCACCGACTCCATAAAGTCATCGGTGACGCGAACCGACAAGTTCGCATTTTGGAAGCAGACACTGCTGTACGCTTCGCCGTTGAAGTTGGAGTCATACCCCTCGCGAATCAGTGCGTGAGCCTTCTTTTCCTCCGACCATTTGGACTCGATGAACTCCATCACGTCCGGGTGCCAAATCTTCAACGACTGCATCTTCGCGGCGCGGCGCGTCTTGCCACCACTCTTAATCACGCCCGCGATCGAGTCATATACCCGCATGAAAGAAAGCGGTCCGGACGGCGTGCCGCCCCCTGACAGCCGCTCGCGCGACGAACGAATGGTCGAAAGGTCGGTGCCTGTACCCGAACCGAACTTGAACAGCATGGCCTCCGCACACGCCAGACGCATGATGTCTTCCATGTTGTCGTCAACCGACTGGATGAAGCACGCGCTGCCCTGAGGAAACTCGTAGGGGTTTTCCGGTTGGAACGTCTGCTCCGCCGTGCGATCCCAGGCCCAGTTGCACTGCGCTCCGGTGACATCGTATTGATGATGCAAACCGACGTTGAACCAAACGGGACTGTTGAAGGCGCCGTGTTGGTGAAGGCAGAGCCAAGTCAGATCACGATAGAAGTTTTCACCGTCTTCGGGCGTGTCGAAGTAGCCGTCAGCAAGACCCCAATCGGCGATCGTCCGCGTGACACGATGAATCAACTGGCGAACCGAACGCTCCCGCTCGTCAGGCTTCTTCGGATCGCCGTAGAAATACTTGCTCACAACGACGTTGGTCGCCAGTTGGCTCCAGTCGGCCGGGACTTCGCAGTTGTTCTGCTCAAACAGCGCGTTCCCGTTTTCGTCTTTGATCGCCGCCGAACAGAGTTCCCACTCGGTGGTTTCAAAGGGTGACATCCCGTCGGTCGGACAGAACGTCGGATTGATTTTCAAACCCGCGCGGTCGCCGCGCAGGGTCGTCCCGAAGACGCGCGCCGCGCGATCAAGTCCATGCTGATCGTTGACTTTCTCCAGAACGGGGTCGCCGGAAGCGGACTGACGGGTGGGAAGAACGGTGGCCATCGCTCGAGTACTCCTTTGATCATCCTTGGAACCGGACCGACAGCGTCGAACGTCACCTCACATTCCATGGAGGCGAAGGGAGCGACGACGGTCGAAAAATCCGTTGGTGTTGGGAAAAGGTGTCTTGTCTGACCCGGCAGAGAAACCGATTCCGGCAGAAGTCCCCCAAATGGGTTCCATTCCCAACCGTGCCAGCTTCCCTTCTCACGCACCCGGGCCAAAGTTGCCTTACCGATATTGGTGTCACTACCGGTAGTGCTTTTCTGGCTTCAGGCCACTAGATGTGGGCGACGGGGGGAATCTTAGGGAAAGCCAAAACCCTGTCAACGAAATTCTCAGACCACCGGTAAATGCTTCCATCACAGCGGTTTACGACAACGACATGTGACGCGCCGACTGGTCATTGAAGTGCCGCAGATCGTCGTAAGCCGTGGTGGAATGAAGGGTTAGTGAAGATTGTGCGTGTCATAGTCTGACTTGTTGAAAAACCGTTCGCACCGAAAAATTTCTGAGAAGCCATTCGACACCTCGGCAATCTGGGGGCAATCGCGAAAACAGGCTAAGTCTATCGATTAGGGGTATCGATGGCCCCGTCGAGCGTGGAGGGCCCGGGGTTCGCTTGACGCCGAAAGCGCGGTTTGGCTAACCAGACGGGGAGCATTTTCAACGGGACGCGACCAATCGCCGACCACAACTCGGAGCTAGGATGGCCGCGACCGAGACATCCCCCTCGCCGCCCCCGGACCTCGCGCGAATCCGAACCGATCTCGCGAACGAGCGGACGGTGTTGGCGTATTCACGAACCGCCTTGATGTTGATGGCGACAGGCGTCTCCGTCATCCAATTCATCCGCGACGGCAGCCAAATCATCTTGCTCGGCTGGGCCTGCGTCATCGTCGGCCTCGCGGTTCTTCTGCTCGGCATTCAGCGGTTTGCGTCGTTGCGACGTCGTCTTGATCAAGGGCCGTCGCAATGACCGTGACAATCGAGCCGAACTTCGTGCAGACCTGCGCGACTTTGGTTTCAAACTTAGAACAACAACTCGACGAAACGATCGTCGATGAAACAAGCTGGTTCACCGAGTTCGTCGCGACGTTTCAGCGCGCCATCACGCCGCTTGAATGTGTTCGCGTGACCCATCTCCAGTCCGGTAACGTCACGTGGACCGACTCGGCCGGGACAACCTCGCTCAATGAACCAAGCGAGGTCGTGAATTGCCATGTGACCGGCGAGCATGTCATCCGCTGGGATCTTTGGTTGGACCGCGATTGCCCCGCACACGAACGACGCTGCGTCAGTGAGACCGCCAAGTCCGCTGCCCGTCTACTGAAACAGGTCATCGCGAGGAACCGTGTCGAGATGGCTTCTCGGTTGGAAGTCGAACTGCAGCAGTTGAATGATCAATACTCGACACTGAGTCCTCACCAACGGGCTCATCGGTGTGTGGAACTCATCGCGCAAGCCACACGTTTTGACCAAGCAAGTGTCCTGCGACGCCGTGGTGTTGGCTTTGAGTTACTCGCGTCGTCCGCCAACACAAAGGTCGATCGAAGCGCGACGAAGGTTCGTCGGATGCAAGAAACGGCGCACCGCATACAGGATCGGTTTGCGGACCACCGCGAACTCGTATTGCGACGTGATGACCCGAAAGACGCCGTCGATTGGATCTCGGGCGCGGCCAATTCCGTTCACGCGTATCGCCTCGCAAATGGAGAATTTCTTGTTTTCGGCGAGTCGTCGACGGCAACACCTCCGGCGATCACGCCATTGTTATGGTTGACGATCGAAGGGCTGCTCCGACGCCTGTCGGACCGCACCGGTGCATCGATGCCAAGCCTGCGAATCAAAGCGATCCTCCTTGGTCTGTCCTTCGTCGCGTCCGGCCTCTTCCTGCTGTTTTTTCCGATGACCGTCCGTGTCGCGGCGAGCGGGTATTTGACCCCCGTCATGCAGAACTCGATCTACGCGCCGACCGATGGCGTCATCACCGAAGTCTTCTTCGCGCCGGGGGAGCAGGTCAAGGCCGGTGATCCGCTGTTCGAACTCGCCAGCCATGAACTCGCGCTTCGCGAGGCGGAGGTCCTTGGCGCGATGATGTCGGCGCGAGAACAACTGGCAGTCACCATTGCGCGGCGGGGCGATCGCGAAACCAACTCGGCGCACGTCGATCGTCGGGTCATCGAGGTCCGCATCGAGCAGTTGGAACAACAGCTCGGCGTGCTGAATCAAAGAAAGGACCAGTTGACGGTTCGAAGTCCGATTGACGGCATCGCGACGGTGCTGTTGGAAGACGCTTCGGCATCGCTCTCACGAGGACGACCGGTGCAGGCTGGTCAAGCGATCGCACGAGTGTTGAAACCCGATGGCGGCTACGAGATCCGCGTCGAGATCGACGACAGCGACACCGGCTACGTCGTCCGTGCGAACGCCGAGAGCGAGACGCCGCTGAATTGCACGTACCGTCGCCGTGGCGATCCAACAAAAACCTACCAAGCGACGCTCCATCGGGTCGCGGACTCCGTTCACCTCAACGAGTTCGGACAACGTGTCTTGCCCGCGACTCTGACGCCTGAGCGAACCGATCATGTCTCAGTGGCCGAATCGGGTGTGACGGCCTGGATTGAGAGCGAGTCCGCGCCGGCGGGATTTGTGTTGTTCCGAAAAGTCGTTGAAACGTTGAGGATGCATGGATGGATTTAGCAGTCCTACGCGCCATTGCGATTGTGACACCGGTGCTGATTGGCATGAGTCTTTCGCCGGGCCAGTGCACGGCGCAAACGCCCACGGTCGTGGGTGATCTCGTGGTGGAAATCGTGGACCAAACCGAAGTCCCGGCGCTGGAAGCCGGACCGGTCGCCGCGATCGAGGTTCACATCGGCGATCAGGTTCAGGCGAATCAACTGCTGGCGCGCCTCGATTCGCGAGTCCCCGAAGCTCAGCAAAAGGAAGCCGAGACAGAGTTGGCGGTCGCCCAATCCCGTTACGATCAATTCCGAGCGGATCAGATTGCGGAGATCGAGACGTTTGAGAAACGTGAGCTGGTGAATCAGCAGCAGTCTCTGGCGCAGATCTCGAAGGCCAAGTCAACCAACGAAGTCCGTATCGCGGCCGCCGAACGAGCCGAAGCGGTGGCCAAGAACGAGTGGTCGCGGGCCACACTGGCTCGGGAAAAGTTTGTCGACAGCGTTTCACAATCCGAGTTGGATAGCCTGCGGCTTAAATACGAACAGGCACAACTCGAACGAATTCAAGCGACTTTTGAGCGACGACTGGATCGAATCAAATCCGATGCCGACCAGAGTGTCGCGCGCGGTGCCGAGTTGGCGGCGGATCGTGCAGAGGTTCAGCGCCAGGTCGCTGCGGCTCAGCCGGTTCTGCTGCAGCTTGAAGTGCGTGCGAAAGCAGAGACTCTGGCGCTGCGCACGCTTGCGCTGGATCGTCACCGCGTCACGGCACCGACGGACGGCCAAGTCGTCGAGGTGTATCGTCGAAAGGGCGAGTGGGTTCGTCCCGGCGACCCTCTTTTTCGCGTGGTCAATCTCGAACGCTTGCGCGCCGAAGGGTTCTTGAAAGGCAATGTCATTCCGAAACGCGGAACGGAGGTGACGCTCTTTGCGGGTGAACGGAGGGTCGCCGGGAAAGTGGTGTTCATCAGTCCTGAACGAGACTCGGTCAGCGGCGAATACCGGTTTCTGGTCGAATTCAAGGGCGGGGTCTTTCATCCGGGCGAGCACGTCGATATCGAGTGGTAATAAATGGACGTCTGGAGTTTAAG
>JBCBLJ010000583.1:0-5450 GCA_038520195.1 Planctomycetota bacterium | reverse complement strand
GTCGTTGCGCAAGATCCCGATTGGTTGTTCGATCTCCATGAGGGTTACGAATTCAATGTTTCGCACAAGCCAAAACCCGGGAAAGACAAATCGGTCGGCTCGACGATCATTTACGATCGCAATCAGCAAATTGAGCCGCTCGTGCAGCGAATGTTGCGGGCCGCCAATGCAACGGTCAGCCGGCCTGACCGCCGTTTCGTGCCACGAACTCGCGGGCCAATAAAATCATCTCTTGCCAGTGCGGTGATCAACGTGTTGGGCAAGCGAGCGATGATTCTCGAAACCACGTTTAACTATCAATCGCTGTCGATTCGCACGCGACAGCATCGAGCGATGATGGCCGTCGCGCTCCGAATGCTCGAAATGGTCGATCGCACACCGCGTCAACTTCAGGAGTTCACGTTGGCGCTGGATGCGGAAGAAGCCGGAATCAAGAACTACGTCGTTCCGACGCTTTCCGACGTCTATTACGGCACGCACTCACGTCAGGTGCTCGACTTTTGGAAAGCTGACGCTCGCGAACCGACTCCGGTGGTGTTCATGATTCACGGTGAAAGTTGGACAACCGGCTCCAAGGTTCGTGTCTTTGACGACATTGACGTCCGACGACTTCTCGACGAAGGGTTGTCGGTCGTCTCCATCAACTACCGTTTCCTTCATCAAGCACCCCGGGGCAACGATCACCCGCCGGTGCGGACACCCCTTTACGACGCGGCTCGAGCGTTGCAGTTCGTTCGGTCAAACGCGGGGGATTGGAATCTTGATGCGACCCGCATTGCTGGCTCAGGTACGTCGGCGGGTGCATGCGCGGGACTCTGGCTTGCGTTGCATCGCGATCTCGCCGAGAGCAACTCCCGAGACCCGATTGCGCGTGAGTCGACAAGGCTTAGCTGTCTCGCCGTGAGCGGCGCACAAACCACGCTGGACCCGAAACAGATGCAAGAATGGACTCCGAACATCCGCGAGGGCGGAAAGGCATTCGGGTTCCGAACGTTCGAGGACTTCCTGGTCAAACGAGACAGCGTCTTGCCATGGATCCGGGAGTATTCACCCTATTCACATTTGACCGCCGACGACCCGCCAATGGCGCTCTTCTACAAACATCCGACGAAACTTGGCCGATCGCAAGAGATTCAGACGGACGCCAGCTTGTCCGGTGTCAAAATGCGAGAACTCTGCCGCCAAAATGGCGTGGAGTGCTACTTGCACTACGCAGGGATGAAGGACGCGAAATACACTTCCACAACCGACTACCTCATCGAACGACTGACCCAGCAGTAGCGTCATGCCGAAGAATGCCAAAGCACCACCCGTCCTCATTGCCGTTCTGGCTTTGGCCATCACCGGCATTGCGGCACCCGCGACCGCCCAGCAAAGTCGCGACGTTCCATTGCAGTCAACAATCACGGCCGTGCAACCGATGACCGGGATCGTGCTGTGGTCCGACAACACCAATGCAGCGAAGCACCCAGACGCGATCACGCTGGAGTACCGCTACTGCGGATACGATGAAGTCGTCGATGCCGAAGGAAACTACGACTGGAGCAAGATCGATCGCGTACTGCATGAAATCGCTGGCCGAAACCATCAAGCGATCTTGCGTTTTTATTTCTGTTACGTCGGCAAAGAAACGACCGTTCCCGACTTTGTCCGGACGCGTCCGGACTACCACGAGACGATCGGCAAGAGTGAGAACGAGACCACTCACTTCTGCGACTGGAGTAACCAAGCCCTGCGCGATTTCACGTTCGATTTCTATACGAAGCTCGCAGCCAAGTACGACTCGGACCCGCGAGTCGCGTTCCTGCAAACCGGATTTGGGCTGTGGGCGGAGTACCACATTTACGATGGTCCGCGAAAGCTCGGCAAGACGTTTCCTGACAAGTCATTCCAGGAGAAGTTCCTGCGTCATCTCGATGATCGGTTTGACGCTTTGCCCTGGTCGATCAGCATCGATGCGGCTGACTACGATTACACGCCGCTGGAAGACAACGAATCGTTGCTCGCGTTGAGTTTCGGCGTCTTCGACGACTCCTTTCTGTGTAAACCGCATCCAAAGGAGAACGCGGTCAACTGGAAGATCCTCGGCGCGGACCGCTGGCAAAGGCAACCCGGTGGCGGTGAATTGAGTTACTACAATCGCAAGGATCAAAAGAACGCGTTGCGGCCCGAAGGTCCCAACGGGGTGTCTTTCGAAGACGCCGCAAAGCAATTCCATATCAGCTATATGATCGGGAATGATCAGCCGCGCTATCAGTCGATCGAGCGAATCCGATCCGCGGGCATGGCGACGGGCTATCGTTTTCGAGTCACCAGTGCTCGGATGAGTGGATCGACACTCCGATTGGAAGTCACCAACGAAGGCGTCGCGCCAATCTATCGTGACGCATGGTTCGCCGCTGGCGAGTATCGATCCTCAACCTCACTCCGTGGACTTTTACCGGGACAAAGGCGTGTTTGTGAAATCGCCGGAGTGAGCGACGAAGACGCCAGCAACGTGACGATTCAATCCGACGCGGTCCTCCCAACCCAGCGGATTCAGTTTGATGCGGACCTCAAATAGTTCTCTCCAATTCGACGGCGCCATGAACTCGTTCCACATTGTCCTTCGTCCGTTTTCATGGATTCTCTTCCTCGTTGGATTCGGCGGCTTCGCGTCGGCCAACGGGCCCAACGTGCTTTTGATCCTGACAGACGATCAGGGTTGGGGTGATCTCGGCGTGCACGGAAACGAGATCCTGGCAACGCCCACGCTCGATTCGTTGGCGCATCAGAGCGTGCGTCTGGATCGGTTCTATGTTTCGCCAGTTTGTGCGCCGACTCGCGCCGCGCTACTGACGGGTCGGTACCCGGAGCGAACCGGGGTTGTCGGTGTCACCAGTCGTTGGGAAGTCATGCGATCGGAGGAAGTGACGCTCGCGGAGATGTTTTCCGACGCGGGCTATGCAACGGGTTGTTTTGGGAAGTGGCACAACGGAGCGCAAATGCCGCTGCACCCCAACGGCCAGGGTTTTGACGAGTTCTTTGGTTTTTGTGGCGGCCATTTCAACTTGTATGACGATCCGTTGCTGGAGCACAATGGGCGTCCGGTGCAGACGAATGGTTACATCACGAATGTCTTGACCGATCGCGCGATCGCGTTTTTGCAAGAGCACCGCAAAGAGCCTTGGTTCTGCTATGTCCCTTACAACACGCCTCACACTCCGTGCCAAGTCAACCAAAAGCTGTTTGACAAGTACAACGACGGTTCGATCACCGAGATGACCGCCGCCGTCTATGCCATGGTAGAAAACATCGACACCAATGTTGCGAGACTGCTGACGGCGGTCGAAGATCAGGGTCGGTCCAACGACACGATCGTCATTTTTTTGACCGACAACGGACCCAACGGTCCGCGTTTCAACGGCGGCATGCGGGGCCGCAAGGGAAGCGTGCACGAAGGCGGTTGTCGCGTGCCCTGCATGATCCGTTGGCCGGAGAGGATTCAAGCTCGTGTCATCGACCAGGTCACGGCACATATCGACCTTTTGCCAACCCTCGCCGATTGGTGTGGGCTCGAGAGGAAGGGAGACTTGCCTCTCGATGGCAAGAGTTTGGCGCGTCTGATCGAGAATGGAAGCGATTCGAGTCTTGCTGAGCGGTGTCTCCTCACGAATCGCCCCAATTCGAAAGATCCTGCCGCTCTCCATCGTGCGGCTGCCCGAACGAATCGTTTTCGACTGACGATTGAGCGAGGCAAGACATCGCTGTTTGACATGGAGATCGATCCCGGACAGAACACCAACATCGCGGCGGCGCGGCCCACGGTGACGAAACGACTTGAAGCGAAAGTTCTGGACTATCTCGCTCAAACCCAAGATTCCATCCGGCGTGCTCGAGAGATTCCCGTCGGCGGTCGAGTGGAGACTTACATTCCTGGTGTGGACAGCAAGCTACATGGCAATCCTGGCTTCGCCGATGGGATCAGTTGGTCGCACAGCTGGGTCGACAACTGGGTCGCGCCGGACGACCGCGTTTCTTGGCCGCTGGAGGTGATTCGGCCGGGCAAGTACGAGTTGCGATTGCACTACACCTGTTCCTCCGCTGAAGCCAGTGTGGCGGCCAGCGTCGGCAACCGAGAGGTCGCCGCGAAGTTGCCTCTCGCGGCGGTCGAAAGCGTTGTACGGCCCGATCTTGATCCGCGTGCAAAGCCCCGACGGATGCTTCGCTTTGAGACTCATCCACTCGGCGTCATGACGCTGTCAGCTGGGAAGAAACGGCTCGAGCTGAGACGCGACGACAGCACCGGCGCGGCCATCGAATTGAGCGGAGTCACGTTTCGTCACCTACCGGACGCGGCGGATTAATGTCGCCAACCGTTGCTAGTCTTTCTGGAGGCGGAGCCAATCCTCGCTAGGAAAACTCTCCTGCATCACCGTTCGATGAAGCGTCGCATGGCCGCGAGAGTCTCGATGCTGACGTGGTGTTCGATCCCTTCGCTGTCGGTCGCGGCAACGGATTCGCTGACACCAAGCGCCTTCAAGAATTCGAACACCACCTCGTGTCGTTCCTTTGATTTCTTGGCGATCCGCTTCCCCTTTGCCGTCAGTTCGATTGGCCGATACGGCTGTGTTTCGACGTACCCATCTCGTTTGAGTCGACCGATGGTGCGGTTGACAGTCACATGAGAGACGCCGAAGTGATCCGCCAAATCGACGGCGCGGCACGATCCCTTGTCTTCGATCATCTCGGCGATCGCTTCGACATAGTCCTCCGCCAGTTCGGTGGCATGATCTGAGCGAATGCGCGAGTGCTGTTTTTTGGACTGTTTGGGTGCCGCCAATGGGGAATCCTCGATCGGTGAACCCGTCACAGCAAATCGAGGCGGGCGAAGAGCGACAGAAGTATATCGAAGACCGTGCGTGCTGTTCAAACCGTGATTCGCAGCCCGGGCGCGGCGGCTGTTACACTCATCGGTTCCTTTTCCATCGCTGTCGTCGCTTGAGAGAGACCATTGGTGGCGGATTCGACACTCAAGAGCAGTGAGCCACCGGAACCACGGGAGCTCAAAGGAATTTTCATTGCTCTCGTCATCCTGGCGTGTTTGTTGGTCGTCGCAGGATGGATCGCGTTGCGTGCCCCGATCGAGCGGGGGACTCCAGCAAGTTTTAGGTACTTTCCAGACGCCGACTTGGTCCTGGGAGAAGACGGCTATCTACCAGATCAGCGTTGGTTTTTGGATGTCCGCTCGGGAGCGGTGATGACAGGCATCGGGCCGCGCGGAAGAGCGATGGCCGTCGATCCGCGCCGTGTTGCCGTCTTCACCGAGTTTTCAGAGATTCACAGGCAATTCCGTTGGCACCGCTTCGACCTGAGCAGCAATGAGCTCCTAGCGAGCGGCGAATTGACAGGTGAACCATCCGAAACGTGCAGCGTGGTCGGTGACCACTATTTGGTGTGGGTTAACGGCG
>JBCBLJ010000872.1:0-3401 GCA_038520195.1 Planctomycetota bacterium | reverse complement strand
CTGGCGATAGCGACGTGTCCGAAGCGACTTCAGCGAATCAGTTTTTCCTCAAGCACGAGTTTGCAATTCGTCGGCTCCATTCCTTGACGGGGATTTTGCCGCTAGGGCTTTACATGTGCGTCCACTTGGCGACCAACGCGAGCATGCTCAACGGCGTGCAGACGTTTCAGTGGGCGGTGTTCATGATTCACGCCCCAGGGAAACTGTTGCCGCTGATCGAATGGGGCCTGATTTTCCTGCCACTGATCTTTCACGCCGGGGTCGGAGTCTGGATCGCAAGAACGGGCCGGGCCAACAGCTCTCAGTACCAATTCACCAGCAACCGCAGGTACAGTTGGCAGCGTTGGACGGGGTTCATCGCGCTGATCTACCTATTCCTGCATATCCTTCACCTTCACGGCTGGTTTCATGCCGATTGGTGGATCAGTTCGATCAACAACGTCGGGCTGGGGCAGTTTCGCCCTTACAACGCGGGCAGCACGCTCGCGGACGCGATGAACTGGGGCTACGGCGTCATTTGGCCGCCAATCTACCTCGTCGGTGTTCTTTCTTGCGTCTACCACTTCGTTAATGGCATCTGGACGGCGGGAATTACTTGGGGCCTCTGGGTTTCGCCGCCCGCCCAGGAGCGCGCGACTAAGGCTTGCGTGGCGCTCGGGGTCGTTTTGACGGTTCTTTCACTGGCGGCGTGGGCCGGCGCCGTCTTGCCGGACGACGAAGACGTCCAGGAGATGCGAGTGGTCGAAGACCGGATGTACGAAAACGCCGTCAAATCCGGAATGATCCCGGCGATGGAACACAAACGCTCGCACGATGATGAAGCGAAGGGTTCCGACAAGGCCGCCATGACAGAATCTGCCGAATCACCGAACTCCTAGCACCACAACCCACTCCAACGCCCAAGGAAACGAAGGCTCGATTTCTATGTCAAAACACCGTGTTGTCGTTGTCGGCGGTGGACTCGCCGGTCTTGCCTCGGCGATGAAACTAGCCGAATTAGACGTTGAAGTCGACTTGATCAGTCTCACGCCCGTCAAACGCTCACATAGCGTCTGTGCCCAGGGCGGAATCAACAGTTGCAACGACCAGACGCGGCAACTCGGGGATGAGGAATGGAAGCACTTTGACGATACCGTCTACGGCGGTGATTTCCTCAATCATCAGCCGCCCGTGAAAGAGATGGCATTTTGGGCACCGAAAGTCATCGAACTGATGGATCGCCTCGGCGTCCCCTTCAATCGCACCGGAGAGGGATTCATTGACCGTCGCCGTTTCGGCGGAACGCTTTACAAACGCACGGCGTTCGCCGGTGCGACCACCGGTCAGCAACTGCTCTATGCGCTTGACGAACAGGTCCGTCGTCGCGAGTCCGAAGGCAAAGTGCGAAAGTTCGAGTTCTGGGACTTCCTCGGACCGATCCAGGACGAGACCGGTCGTTGCCGCGGTGTCGTCGCCCAAGACATGCGATCGATGGAGATTCATGCGTTTCCCGCGGACGCCGTCGTTGTCGCGACCGGCGGTTGTGGTCTCGTGTATGGTCGCAGCACGATGAGCGTTTTCTGTACGGGCAGTGCGGCTAGCCGCTGTTTCCAAGCCGGCGCGCGATACGCAAACGGCGAGTTCATCCAGGTTCACCCGACGGCCATTCCGGGCAGCGACAAGTTGCGTTTGATGAGCGAATCAGCTCGCGGCGAAGGCGGCCGTGTCTGGGTACCTCGGAAAGGCCAGGACACTCGAGCACCGAAGGACATTCCGGCCGGCGAACGCTACTACTTCCTCGAGGAACGTTATCCGGAGTACGGAAACCTCGTGCCTCGCGACATTGCCACGCGAGAAATCTTTGACATCTGCGTCAACGACGGACTCAGCGTTGACGGCGACAAGATGTGCGTCTACCTGGATCTCACCCACATCCCGCGCGCCGAATTAGATCGCAAGCTCGGCGGAATCCTTGAGATTTACGAGAAATTTCAGGGGGTCGACCCTCGCGACGAACCGATGCGAATCTTCCCGGCCGTCCACTACAGCATGGGTGGCCTGTGGGCCGACTACACGCGTGCCACCGATGGTGGTCTCGAGACCGGGGCGCCGAACAATCACATGACCGACATCGAAGGCCTCTACGCCATCGGTGAATGCGACTATCACTACCACGGTGCCAATCGTCTCGGCGCAAACTCACTGCTGTCGTGTATCTTCACCGGGTTGTTTACTGGCCCTTCGATTCTGAATTTCGTTGGCAAACAAGACTCCGCCCATGGCGATGTCAAACCGGCGTTGCTCGAGTCAGCCGTTAAGCAACAACAAGAACGGCACGATGAGTTGCTGACGGGCAATCCTGGCAGCGATGAGAACCCGTACCTGATCCACCAGGAACTTGGCGACCTGATGACACGCGCCGCTACAGTCGTTCGTCGCAATGATCAACTCGACGATTCGATCGGAAAGGTGAATGAGCTGCACGAGCGGGCGATGAAGGTCAGCCTGTCGGACGGCGGCGGCTGGTCCAATCAAAACGTGATCTTTGCCAAATCGCTTCAAGACATGTTTCCGATCGCGAAGTGCATCCTTAACGGGGCACGGCAGAGGGATGAATGTCGCGGGGCACACTTCAAACCGGACTTCGAAAAACCTTCACTCACCGCGGAAGACCCGGCGGAGCGCCGCAAGCAAGCCGAGGAATGGTGTGACGCATTCGAAGCCAACAACGAAAAATACCTCAAAAGCACGGTCGCCGAGTATGACCATGGCTCGATGCAACCCAAACTGGATTACGAGGATGTCGATACCTCTCTGATCCCGCCACGGCCACGCCTCTACGGTCTGGTCGGTGCTGACATCATCGAAGAGGTTTGGCAAGAGCGGGCCGAGGCCAAGAAGGCTGAACCCGCCATGGCCGCCAACTAGCAATCGCTGGCACCCGATTCGTTCTCATTCACCAAGCACCCAACACTCGTCACCGCAACCAAGAATCCTCACGATGATCGCTCTCGACAAATCCGCATCGAAGCCCGAGTTCATCAAGGTACGTGTCAAGCGACAGGACGCGCCCGGTAAGGACGCCTACTGGCAATTGTTCAACGTGCCTTACGAGCCGGAGTTGAACGTGATCAGCGTTTTGCAGCGAATCGCGGCGATGGGAAAGACGTCCGATGGAAAAAAGGTCGCGCCCGTTGCCTGGGATTGCGGCTGCCTGGAAGAGGTCTGCGGTTCCTGCACGATGGTCATCAACGGCCGGGTTCGGCAGAGTTGTAGCGCGCTGGTGGACCGTTTGATGGAAGAGCATCCCGACGAGTTGATCCTCGAGCCAATGACCAAGTTCCCGGTCGTTCGAGATTTGATCGTCGACCGCAAACGGTTGTTCAGCGGCCTGCAACGCGTCAAGGCGTGGGTGCCCGTGG
>JBCBLJ010000465.1:0-6650 GCA_038520195.1 Planctomycetota bacterium | reverse complement strand
ATGGGATGCCGTTCCCGCGAGCAAAAGCGACACTCTATGATGCCGGGACGAGAGTGCCACTCGCGATTCGATGGCCCAACGGAATTGCTAACAGCGGAAGGGTCGTCGATCACTTTGTGAATTTAAGTGACTTGGCAGCAACGTTCTTGGACGTGGCCGGAGTTCCGAGGCCGGAAACAGTCACCGCACGAAGCCTGTCGGCGATTCTGGTTGATCAACCGGTCAGGGACCGAGACGCTTCGTTCACGGCGATGGAGCGTAACGAATACTGTCGCTCCGACGGAGGTGGCTATCCGTGTCGAGCGATTCGTACGGAGCGTTACCTGTACGTTCACAATTTCGAACCCGACCGTTGGCCCGCCGGTTCACCGGACCCAGCCAATTCCCACAAGCGGATTCCCTATGGGGAAGTCTCACTCTCCGTCACGAGGCAGTTCCTGTTCAACCACCGAAGCCACCAGGAATTCCCCGACATCGCGCCGCTCGCCGACCTCGCGTTTGGAAAGCGACCCGCGGAGGAGTTGTATGATGTGCTGGAGGATCCGAATCAAATGATCAACTTGGCGGGCCGGATTGAATTGCTTGAGATCCAGACCCTTTTGCGCCGACGACTGTTCGACCATCTTGGGCAAACCGGCGATCCGCGAATCGTCGGCGGCGAGGTCGCCTGGGACGACTATCAGTTCCACGATCCCGGCCAACAATGACCTCTGCCTTGGACACCGTCACTGGTCGTGGTGCAACACGCTGATCGTCTACGCGTCCAGTGAAAGCGAGGACTCGGTTGGAACGCCGGAGGCTCGCGTTGGTTACAATCCGAAGGTCCCTCTCCTGTCCCTCCACGCGATGTCGCGTGAAGGCAGACTCCCCACCTTCCCAATGGCGACTGATGCTTCGAGTCTTCCTCGCGTTCTTTGCGGCGCAGCTGTTTCTTTGCCAACCGTCCCCGGCGAACTGGCCCGAGTACCGCGGTCCGAAAGGCGACGGCCGCGCCGACAATGCTCGATTGCCGGTCAAGATTGACGAATCCGTGGTGAAGTGGAAAACCGCGATTCACGGAAAAGGATGGTCGTCACCGGTTGTCTGGGGAGACCAGGTTTGGCTTACAACGGCAACCGAGGATGGCAAAGAACTTTCCGTGCTGTGTGTCGATCGCGAAGACGGCGAAATCCTTTTTGACAAAGTGCTGGTCAAGAATGACGAACCGGCCTTCTGTCACCCCATGAACAGTTACGCAACGCCCACGCCGGTGATCGAAGCCGGGCGCGTCTATGTCCACTTCGGTAGTTACCTGACGGCCTGCTTGGATACCAAAACCGCGAAGGTTTTGTGGGAGCGAAAAGACCTGCGTTGTGATCACCACCGCGGGCCCGCGTCGTCGCCCATCCTGCACGATGGGAAGCTGTTTGTCGCCTACGATGGCTTCGACGTGCAATACGTCGTCGCGTTGAATAAGCAAACCGGTGAAACCGTTTGGAAACGCCAGCGGGAGATCGACTATGGGACCGATAACGGCGATCGGATGAAGGCCTACTGCACCGGTCACGTCATTGAAATGGAAGGCCGCGAACAGCTGATCTATCCAAGCGCTGTCGCCACGGTGGCGTACGCACCCGATGACGGAAATCCACTTTGGACGGTCTATCACGAAGGAATGAACGCGTCCGCACGGCCGGTGTATCACGACGGGCTGGTGTTCATCACCAACGGCATGGGATCGATGGTCGCAGTGCGGGCCGACGGCAGCGGCGACGTAACGGGCACGCACATCCAATGGTCGGCGCGAAAGTCGGTGGCGAAGAAGTCTTCGCAGCTTCTGATCAACGGCTTGCTGTACATGACGAGCGATGACGGCATCATTTCAGCGCGCGATACCAAGAGCGGTGAAATCGCATGGCAGAAACGCGCCGGCGACGGCTACGCCGCCTCACCTATTTATGCAGGCGGACGAATTTACTTGTTCACAATGGAGGGCAGCGTGCTCACGCTCAAAGCAGGCGATGAGTTTCAGCTGCTGGCCAAGACCAAACTCGGCGACGGATTCATGGCATCGCCTGCAGTCGTCGGAAACGAGATGGTCCTTCGCAGCAAGTCGCACCTGTACCTGATCGGGGACAAGAAATGAAACAAGCGAGCCGCCCTTTTTTTGCGTCGCTGATCCTTCTCGCCGGTGCCACGACGCTCTCCGCTGCGGGCCCATTGAAGGTCTTTATTCTGGCGGGGCAATCGAACATGCAGGGCCACGCCCAAGTTCGCACGCTCGAGCACATTGGGATGGATCCCACGACCGCCCCGTTGCTCGTGGCGATGCAGAATGAGGACGGAACACCCCGGGTGCACCGAAATGTTTGGGTCTCGTCGATCGGGTCCTCCGAATCCGAAAAGATCGGACCTCTGACGGTCGGTTTCGGGGCCGAGCGCGGCGGTCCGAAGATCGGTCCCGAGTTGACGTTTGGAATCTACATGCAACGGGCGGTCGATGAACCGATCTTGATCATTAAGACGGCTTGGGGCGGCAAGAGCCTGCACACCGATTTTCGTTCTCCCAGCGGAGGTGCGTTTGAATTCACCGACGAACAGTTGGCAACCATTCGCAAGCGAGGCAATGATGTCGATCAAGCGAAGGCGGAGAAATCGGCCGCGACGGGTCGATACTATCGGTTGATGATCGAGCACGTGCGCGGCGTCTTGAGTAACATCGCTCGCGTCTATCCCGACTACGATTCGACCGCGGGATACGAACTCTCCGGCTTCGTTTGGTTTCAAGGCTGGAACGACATGGTTGACCGCGGGGTTTATCCGACGCGTGACCAGCCCGGCGGCTATGACATGTACAGCCGGTTGATGGCGCACTTCATCCGCGATGTCCGCAAGGATCTGCAAACGCCTCAATTGCCGTTCGTGATCGGTGTGATGGGTGTCAATGGTCCGGTCGCCAAATACGGCCGCGACCATAAGCGTTACGCCACGGTGCACCAAAACTTTCGTGATGCGATGGCCGCCCCGGCTTCTTTGCCCGAATTCAAAGGCAATGTGGTCGCGGTTCGAACGGAGGCGTTTTGGGATCTGGAGCTGACGGCACTCCGGTCGCGAAACGATGTGATCAATCGAGACGTCAAAAAGCGAGCGGCCGAAGAGAAACTTTCTCGGCAAGAGCAGGATGTGTTGCGAAACGAATTGCAAGCCGAGGAGTTCAACGATCGGGAGCGAAGGGTCTTGGAAACCGGCGCGTCCAACGCGGCGTACCACTACCTGGGGTGCGCGAAAATCTTGGCCCAGATCGGCAAAGGCTTTGCGGACGCGATGGTGGACCTGGCCAAACGTTGACACCGCCCGATGCTCCCGGACACAAATCCTCACCGTTGGGAGTGGCAAATGCGACCCGCGTTTCAGATTTTGGCGTGTTTCCTTTTCGTGGTGGTGCCCCGTGGCTTGTCGGCGGGAGAACCCGCGGCCGTTGTAGAGCACCGGTTTGAACCACGCGATAGTGAGCGTGACCGTGTGGTGCCGGTCAAGGTTTATCTCGCGCAAAGCGAGACGCCGCAAAAGCCCTCACCGGTGATCCTGTTTTCTCACGGCCTGGGTGGCTCACGCGAGAACAACGGGTACCTGGGTCGTCACTGGGCGGCGGCAGGCTACATCGCGGTCTTCATGCAGCACGCCGGCAGCGACGAAGCGGTTTGGAAGTCCGTTCCGATCCGACAACGGGCGCAAGCGATGCGGGAAGCGGCGAGCGGGCGGAGCAAACGATCGCGGATTGCGGACGTCCCATTTGTCATCGACCAACTTGAAACGTGGAATGCCGAGAGCGGGCACCTTCTTGAGGGCAAATTGGACCTCAATCGCATCGGGATGAGCGGGCACAGCTTCGGGGCCGTGACGACGCTTGATGTCGCGGGACGCAAGTACTTCAACCAGGACTTTGAAGAGTCGCGGATCACGGCCTTTTGTGCCTTTAGTCCTCAGCCCGGCAACACACGCGACGCGGCGCGTGCATTCGGTCACCTCAGTAAGCCAATGATCTGTATGACCGGAACAAAAGACAAAAGCGCGGTCAATGCCAGCCTCAAACCATCAGACCGCCAAAAGGTCTACACCGCTCTCGGGCCCGGCGACAAGTACCAACTCGTCTTGAAGGATGGCGAGCACCACGCCTTTGGCGATAGCCAAGGACTGCGGACCCGAAATCGAAACCCGAAACACCATCCGGCGATCCAGCAAATCACTTTGAAGTTCTGGGATGCCTATCTGAAAGGCGACGAAGGATCCAAGTCTTGGCTTCAGTCACAACAGCCGATCACGACCACCGAACTTGGCGAAGGCGACCGATGGGAATGGAAGTGAGAGGAAAAGTGGTGTCTCACCAGGCAACCAAGCGGTGCTTGTCGGTGATGCTTCTCTTCCTGTTGTCGCTCGACGCGTTGTTGGCGGAGGACACGAGCAAGACCAATGACCTGATGACACCGGCGATGGTCGACGAGCCTCCGGCAGCGGGGCGTCGCGTGCGCATGGTTGCGCCCGAGTATGTCGGCACGGAAGTCTATCACTCGCTTTATCTGCCTTCGGACTGGAAGCCAGATCGTCGGTATCCGGTTTTAGTCGAGTACACGGGCAACCGATTCCCTGCTTGCGGGTCGACGGGCAAGGTCAGCGATGCCAACCTGGGCTACGGTCTGTGCGGGGGGCGCGGCTTTCTCTGGGTTTTGATGCCCTACATCGCGCCCGGCGGTGCCCGCAATACCGTGACGTGGTGGGGCGACAAAGCAGCCACCGTGGAATACTGCAAAACCAACCTGCCGAGGATATGTCGGCAGTTCGGGGGCGATGTCGAACGCGTGTTTATCTGCGGATTCTCGCGAGGTGCGATCGCGGCGAGTTACATCGGATTGGCCGATGATGAAATCGCGAAACTTTGGCGGGGCTTCATCACCCACGATCACTTCGACGGACAGCGCCCGTGGGGGTACCCCGACAGTGACCGCGGCGCGGCGCTCGGCAGACTCAAACGCCTTGATGGACGTCCGGTCTTGGTGTGTGGCGGCGGCAACGAGTTTCTCAACGATCACCTTGAACTCGGTGAGTTCACTTTCCTTCCGGTTCCGGTTGCCAAACTATTCGACATTCCGGACGAGGGCGTGATCCACCCGCACACGGACCTTTGGATGCATCGGCCGAGCAAGTACCGCGATCAAGCACGAGACTGGCTTCGCCGGCAAACCAAGGAACGATGACGAACGAACGTTGATCGTCCATCGAGTTTCACCGCACGCGCCGCATCAACCCGCCGGTTGCTGGTGAAGCTGAGAGTAGACGGAGTCGCGTGCCGTGTTCAAAGAGCTTCAGCGAGCGAGTCCTCAAGGAACGCGCGGAAGAAGACTCCGAGTTGGTAGGGATCGGCACTGCGCAGGAAATCGACCATGTCTACATCTCCCACCTTGGGCGGCGCGTCGCAGATGTTGAGGTTGCGATAACCGATGGCCCAGGTTGGAAAGATTCGGGTATCGACGCCTTCTTCCCGGGACAGGATCTCAACATTGGTGTGCCGATGGTCCGTTCGAATCTTTTTGAACAGTGGATCGACGAATTCACGTTCGCCCTCGAGGGCTTGCGCGAAGTAGCCGCGTTTGATGAGCAGAAGTCCGGTCACGCCGCTGACCAGATTTCTGCGTCGCGAGGTCTCGAGGATGCTTTGATAGTCGTCGTCGTCAATCCCGTCGGCGGCTTTGCTCAGATAGTAGAGGCGAATCATGATCGCGGTAACCCATATGCGGTGAAGGCTCACCAGAAAGGTACGTCGATCGTGGACAGTACGGGGGCGAATCGACCCTCAGTCAGACGGCGTTTTACCCTCAGCACATGGAGCTTGGAACGCCGTTGCGATTTCAGCCGCCGAGGCGTTCGCGAGGGTCGGTTAACCCGTCGGCGAGTCGGCGAAGCGCCTCGGTTTCGATTTGTCGAACGCGTTCGCGAGTCAAACCGAGTTCGGCACCGATTTCCTTCAGGGTTCGAGGCTCGGTCCCATCGAGCCCGAAGCGGAGTCGCAGCACCGTGGCTTCCCGATCTTCAAGATCGTCCAGCAACTCCATGGCGTGCCGCAGGATATCGTGGTCGAGGAGCGTCTCGTCGGGTGCCTTGAGTCGCTCGTCCATCACCATTTCGCCCAGGGACCAGCCGGACTCCGACTGATCGCTTTGCGGTGTGCTGTTGCTGATCCGGATCGCCTTACGAATGATGGGTAGCTTCTTTTTCGGCAGACCAAGCACGCGGGCAACTTCTTCGTTGGTCGGCGTGCGACCGAGTTCTTCGCTCAGCCGCGCGGTGGCTCGTCGCCACTTGCTGAGAAGTTCGACCATGTAGGCCGGGATTCGTATCGTCTTTGCGCTGTTGATCAGGGCACGCTTGATGGACTGTTTGATCCAATAGCTGGCGTAGGTGCTGAAGCGGGTCCCGACGGTTGGATCGAATCCTTCGACGGCACGCAACAAACCGAGGTTTCCTTCCTCAATGAGGTCCTGCAAGCTGAGGCCTTTGCCGGTGTAGCCGCGAGAGATGTTGACGACCAGACGCAAGTTCGCGCGGACCATGCGATCGCGAGCCTCCACATCACCGTCTTCGATTTGCGCGGCAAGCTCAAGCTCTTCTTTCGCGGT
>JBCBLJ010000639.1:0-5011 GCA_038520195.1 Planctomycetota bacterium | reverse complement strand
CGCTCTGATGCGTGTGAACGATGCCCTTTGGAACGCCCGTCGACCCCGAAGTGAAGATCACGTACGCAGCATCGGAGCGGGCAGGCCTATGCGCGTCTCTCGACGGAAACCTATGGAGTTCGCCCCGGAGATCGGATCGCGAATCTTTCGCCGCTCCATTTCGACATGTCCACGTTTGGCTACTTCTCATCCATCTTTGCCGGCGCGACAACGGTTCTTGTACCACCGGCTTACGGGATGCTTCCGGCGAGCCTCTCGAAGTTGATCGAATCGGAGAGGATCACGATCTGGTATTCCGTTCCGTTTGCGCTTGTGCAGCTACTCGAGCGAGGCGTCCCGGAACAACGCGATTTCAGTTCCTTGCGCTGGGTACTCTACGGCGGCGAACCGCTGCCGCCCAAACATGCCAATCAGCTGCGTCGATTGATGCCGCAGGCGACGCTCAGCAACGTGTATGGCCCGGCAGAAGTGAACCAGTGCACCTATCATCACATTCCACCGGTTCATCAAGGCGGGCCGGCGGTTTTGTCCGACGAGCCAATTCCGATCGGGCAGACGTGGAGCGAGACTCATGGCCTGATCATGGATAGCGCTGATCGGGAGGTGCCAGGCGTTGCGCCGGGAGAACTTCTCATTTCATCCTCAACGATGATGGAGCGCTATTGGCACTCGACGCCCGACGATTCAACCGCTTTCTTTTTCGACGGCCGAAAACGTCGTTATTATCGCACCGGCGATTTGGTGCGTCGTCGCGAAGACGGATTGTTTGAGTATCTCGGTCGAGTCGATCGGCAAGTCAAGGTGCGCGGCTATCGTGTCGAGCTCGATGAGATCGAGCACGCGGCCGCCTCCCATCCGGAGGTCATCGAAGTGGCCGCTGTCTGCGTTGGGCGTGAGGATAAGCAGCTCTTGCTCGCCGCGACCGTTACTTCGCAAAACGCGGAGTTTGAGGTGGGTCTTCGCGATCACTTGGCCGAGCGTCTACCACATTACGCCATTCCCAATGAAATTCAGATTCGATCGACCTTTCCGCGGACCACCAGCGGGAAGATTGATCGAAGAGTACTGGCCGAAGAACTGGGCTTTGCCTGAACCGATATGTCCGAAGTTGATCCGATCGAACCGTTAATGTCCTTCATTCAAACGGACTTGCGCGCCAGTCCGGGCGCCGAACCGATTTCTGCCGACGCGGACCTGTTGGGAGGTGGACACATCGATTCCATGGGCATCATGAGGCTGGTCGCATTCCTCGAGTCCGAATTCGAGGTGTCCGTTCCGCCCGAAGATGTGACGATCGAGAACTTTCAAAGCGGTCAAACGATCGCTGATTACGTCCGCAAGTCTCGTGATGGGCGCGATGGATGAAATCACTGGCGGTCGAACCGACGATGCGAGATGAATCTGTCGACTTCGGTCGCGGGTCGGTGAACGACCAGCATTCGTCTTGGCGAGTCAAATGGGGTGGTCGACTCGCGGCCTTCGCGGGTCGGATGCGCAGTCTTGGTGGTCCATTGAGTTCACTCAGCGCGATGTGTGCCGAGGCAATGGCGGTTGGTTTGATGCGGCGGGCTGACGTTGAGGAGCTGGTGACGCAAACCTATCATTCGCGGCCCGAGTTCTACGACCCGAATCGATACGAGCTGCCTTACGAGCAACGGATGTTGCCGACACTTCAAAAATTGAGACCGTCGGGCCACTTGTTGGATGCGTTTTGCGGACAGGGTCGTGAGGCGAAGCTCTTTGCTCAGGCCGACTATCAAGTCACTGCGGTGGATCAGCTGGATTGGATGATCGAAGCCGCCAAACAGTATGCCATGTTGGAGGGTTTCGAAGCCGATTTCCAGGTGGATGATTTTGATCAGATGGTCGTCTCACGTCCGTTTGATGTGGTCTACACCTCGTGTTGGATGTATTCGACGGTTCAAAGCCGAAAACGGCGTCAGGCGTTTTTGTCGCAGTGCTATCGGCTCTGCGATCGTGAAGGCATCATTGTTCTCTCTCATCTCGGACGGTCAGGTGATTCCACTCTCGGGACCCGCTCTCGCTATCTCGTTGCCAAGCTGACCGCGATCCTGACGCTCGGCAACTTTGGAACGGAGATAGGAGAGCGACTCTACACCGGGCTCTTTTGGCATCACCTCGACGATGCGACAGTGGATCAAGAAATTCGCGACGCGGGTTTACGCGTCATCGACCGAATCCCGGGAACGGGCATGGAGCCGACGTTCCTCTTTCTCGCGCCACGGTCGGTTGAGGTCGAGGAAGCCGAGATCGAGGCTCGCTGATGTCAACCGCCGAGTCGAACGTCGAGTCCGATGCCAGACTTGCGACGAATCAGGAGTTGATCTGGCTGGGTCAGCGACTGCAAGCCGACGTACCACTCTTTGAGGTTCCCTACCTCTATACGATCAGGGGCACCATCGAACCGGATGTGTTGTCAGCTGCGTTCAAAGACCTCATTCACGCAAATGAAACACTGCGGACCGTTTCGGCGGACCGTCAATGGTCTCGTGCGAGATGTGCTCAGCGGACCAACTTCAGGTGCGAAGCGATCGATCTGTCCACGCACGTGGATCCAGAAGCAGCGGCTCAATCGTTTGTCGACGCTCAGCTGGGTGAGGCGTTCGATCCGACCGAGTCGCTTTGCCGAGCGACACTGATGGGTGTCGGACCGGACCACTGGAAACTGCTCGTCGTGATTCACCATGCGCTGACCGATGCGCTCTGCGGTCGCGCGTTGCTGAAAAACCTGGCGGCCTTTTACGAGGCTCGTCAGGCGGGCTCGGCGAACCCCGTGGCGCACGGCTATCAACGTTTCCTCGACCGAGAGTCCGAGACCTTGGTCGACGCCGACTGGTGGGCCGAGCGTTCAAACCACCGCGTTGACTCGCGATTCTATCGAGCGATTGCCGCACCGGGATCCAACCGACACACGCGCATCGTTCATGCCAGTGCGGAATTGGACGAATCGATACGAATGCTCTCGGGAACGAAACCGTTCCGGCAAATCACGCCAGCGCTCGGCCACTTTAATGTCCTGGCCACGGCACTCACGTCATGGCTTTATCGCCTCTCTCCTCGCGGCGCCGTGTCAATCGGCGCGACCGCACATGGTCGCTCTACTCCCGAGTTCCGGGACACCATCGGATTGTTCATGCAGCTGCTTCCGTTTCGCGTGCCCACCGATGCAGAAGACATCTTCGAGTCGGTGTCGCGAAAGATCGCCACCGAATCGATGGGCTTTCTACAGCACTCCATGCCCGGGCGGATGACCGCGGCTTCGCAGCGGGCCTTCGACGTCGTACTGAACGTGATTGACCTCAGCGTCGATGACTTTTGCGGCATGCCCACGTCAATGGAGTGGTTGCATAACGGTTACGGAGAACCGGACCGTAAACTCTGTCTTTCAGCGCATTTGCGTGGTGGCTCATGGGAGCTTCTCTTCGATTTCAACGACGACGCGTTCGATCCGCAGGAACGGCAGCGTGCCATCGAACATTTCACCGGTACGTTGCGATCGATGGCGACTCAACCGAAAGCGTTGATTCGAGACTATTCGCTGCTGACGAGCGAAGAGTCGCGGCGTCTCTCGGCACTCAACGCCACGGCCGACCCAACGCCGTCGGCATCTCGTAGCGGGACGGCCTGGGAGCGATTTCGCGAGCATGCGAGCGATCAGTTAGACGATACCGCGATCGTGTGTGCGGCATCGCAATTGAAGTACACCTATGAAGAGCTTCTTGAAAGGGCTCAAGCGACCGCTCGACAGATTGCTTGTGCGGATGTTGGACCGCTGGTACCTCTTGTGTGTCGACGCAATGCCCACGCGGTGGTTGGCGCGCTGGGAGTGCTCGCATCGGGCCGATGCTTCCTGCCGATCGACGCCGACTTGCCTCGCTCGCGGATCGAAACGCTCTTGGAGCAAGCCGGATCCACACAACTCGTGGATGTGACGACCGAGACGTTCTCGGTTCGAAAGTCCGGAATCGTCTCGCCATCAGTCTGTCCACTCACCGAGAACGCTTGCTACACGCTGTTTACATCCGGATCGACGGGCCTACCGAGTGGCGTCGTCGTTGGGGACGACTCGATCCTGAACTTGCTTAAAGAGTTCGAGAGACTGGGGCCACTTGGTAGCCGCGCCCGTTGTGGTTGGTGGACCAATGTCGGTTTTGATGTCGCGATCTACGAAGTCTTCTCGGCGATTCTCTACGGGCGCGAGTTGCACATCCCCGCCGAGTCGACTCGCACGCAGGCGGACGCGATGGTCGAGTGGCTCAACTCCACGTTGATCGAGAGCATCTATTTGCCGCCCTACTTTCTGAGTCGGCTTGGACAGCGAATCAGAGAGTACGGTGCGACTTCGCTGCGAAGACTGCTCGTCGGTGTGGAGCCGATTCCGCAAGAATTACTTGCATCAATCGCGGAGAGTTCGCCCGAGTTGCATTTGATCAATGGCTACGGGCCAACCGAAGCGACCGTATGCGCCACACTTGAATTGATCGATCCGGATGAGAAGTCAACGGGACCGGCGAGCATCGGTTTCCCCGTGCGCGGCAATCGATTGCGGATCATCGACGAAAACGGAGTGGACGCACCTCCCGGCGTGCCGGGTGAACTCTGGATCGGCGGCGGCGGACTGGCCAAGGGCTATCTTGGCGATCCGGCCAAGACCCGAAATCGATTCGTACGGCACGACGACCATGACTGGTATCGCTCCGGCGACCGAGTCCGGCTTGGTGAGGATGACAAGCTAACGTTTTTGGGTCGCTGCGATGACCAATTGAAAATCTCGGGCGTCCGCATCGAGCCCGCCGAGGTGGCGGCAACGATCCGAGAACTGGAAGACGTTTCGGAGTGTGTCGTACTTCCCCTGGAGCGGGAAGGTCATCCGGTGGGCTTGGCAGCCTTCCTTGAGACAACGCGCGAAATAAATGAGCCTTCGCTTCGTTCAGAGCTACGCGAGCGCTTGCCACGCGCCATGGTCCCGGCACGTATGGTGAGCGTGGAT
>JBCBLJ010000314.1:0-8709 GCA_038520195.1 Planctomycetota bacterium | reverse complement strand
GGGAGTTGAGAGTTGAGAGTGGGGAGTTGAGAGTGGGGAGTGAAAGGTTGAAGTGGGGAGTGGAGAGTGGAGGCTGGGAGACGGGAGTTCGCGGTTGGCGTCGGAACGAGATGCTGATTACTTCACGCTCGTCGCGCTCATCTTGAAGATCGCCAAGTGCGATGCGCCTCGCGGACCTTTACCGCCGGGATACTTATAAGTCTCCATGTCGACTTCAAACCTTCCTTCCACCGTCACGGGCGTTCGCTTGAATTCTGCGCTATTGTCCCCAACCATGTTGATGTAAACACAGTCGAAGATCGCCGCGCCGGGACCGAAACAACACTCAAGGTTGTCTCGAACCAACACAAACGCTTTGATGTTCTTGTTCTGAAAGACGGTGCTCGGCAGCATGTATCCCTTCAGCTTCACCGTCCGACCACTGATCTTTTCTTTGATGCGATCGGTGACATCGTCCTCGGTGACGGCCGCATCCTTCTCGACATCCATGCGAAGGTCGTCGAAGTTGATAATGCCTTTTGCCAGCTGAGCCTCGCTGCTGGGACGAGGCTCGATCTGCTTTCGAGAGTCAGGCTGCTGGGCTGCGAGCGTTCCGCCGTGAAGCACAACGGTCATCGACAAGATCGCGATGCATCGCACCGCGAAGGAGGCAAATCGAAGGGGTGAATTCATGGTTCGTTTGCCTCGTATTGGTCCGCGTCAGCTCACTTCGCCATCGACGCTTTTAACCGATAAAAGACCGGGTTGTCAAAATCAGTCTGCTTTCGGGCAATGTCATTGACGGTGAACTTCCCCGCCAGTTTTCGGCGAGTCATCCCGCCTTGGATCGTTTGTCCATCGGTAAGGGTCACCTCGATCATCTCGCTGCTCTTGGGCTGCCCACCGAAGCAACAGGTTCCGAGATCGCCGACCAGGATGAACTGCCGCAGCATCCCCCCACCGCTGGCGGGATGAATATAGCCCCGCACAAAAATGTCTTCACCGTCGACCTTCAACGCGTCCGGCGTCGGCCGGTCCGGATCGGCATTGAATTTCAGCTTGAAGAACGGCACGCGGACGTGCCCCGGAGGGACCTCCGTCATGTAGATGTAGGTGTGCATGCTGATCCCGCCGACGAGAAGCAATGCATTCGCGGCGATCGCAAATCTCGCCAATCCCATTCCACTGTATTCGTTGGGGTACCGCCTAATCGACTGCAGCGATACCAATCCGGCCACCAGACCCAGAATCGCCAGCGCGAGGGCGACCTCAAAGGTCGGAATCAACCCGAGCAACGCGATCATCAACAGGATCACGGAACAAATGCCACTGCGGCTTAGAGCTCGATAGGGAAATTCGACCTCGTTATCGGCCGACATCTGCAGATCGGTAGCCATCGCGATTCAGATTCTGTCTCGTGGAAACTGCGGGGGCGGCCCGCCTTCAAAGCTCCGTGACCGTTCCCGCGGAAGGACCACCGGTGAGAATGAGAAATTGGGCGAGGCCGATCGAAACCAATGCGGTGAGTAGTACGCAACCCAAGCCCCACGGGTTCGATGACTCAGCACCCCCAGCCTTCACCTGCGAATCAACCGTAGGGAGAACGGCGGCGGTACGACGATCCTCCTCGCCTCGTGCCGCATATCGGGTGCCCGGTTCCAAAGGCAGCGCCGACGTATCCGAGGTCTCCTCGCGAACGGGGACCGGGATCGGGAAAAAGGTCTTCGCACGCCGAACCGCATCGGGATCAATTTTTTCCAACTCGGCGATCACCTTCTCGGCTTCCGGAAGCGGGCAGGCGCGAAGGTAGTTGATGACCGGCACCCTTAGCCAGTTCTTGTCCTGCTCGGCCTCTTTGAACAGACGGGCAAGACGCTGAATCTGACTCCAGTCGTTCCAGCGAGCCAAATCGGGGATCACCATGTCCGCCAGTTCGGGACGCTCTAAGACCTTGTGCAAAGACTCGACCAGCGCACTTCGCGGGACGACGTCTCCATCGGTCCCGTGAAATCGAATCGCCATGATCGCGGCGTAGCTCTGTGGGAACGGCGTTTTTCGGTCCTCGATGAAGAGCTTATTCACCAGCGGCAAACCCGCTTCGCCGTGAAGCGTCAGATAGCAGGCGATCAATGCATCGAGCGCGCCGCTCACGCTCTTGACTGGATTCCTCAGCATTGCCTCCAACACCGGCACATCGGCTTTGGAGCCGCAAACACCAAGCATCGTGAAGTACAGCCGTTTGCGATCGGCACCGATCTCAGGCTCCTGGGCCCACTCCAGCAATTGGTCATGGTCCATGACTTCGCCGATCTTGCGAATGTCCTCGTAGGGAGAGGATGCGAACTCATCGTATGCGTCGCGCGAAATCAATGCCTCTTCGTCCTCGAGAAATTTGATGTAGTAACGCAACCGGGCCGCGGCGTCGTCTTCGATTTCAGCGGCATCGACAATGTATTTTTCGGCCCGCTCGCTGACCGGCAAGCAAGACCACTGCACGTTGGGAGGGTCCACGCCGGAAAGCAAAAATCGACGACCGACTTCGACCTTGCCGTAGTACACCGCGTCAACGGTCTTCCCGACCTTGACGTACTCGCCACCTTTGAGAACCTTTTCGATCCTCATCTTGACCACTCCGGTGGCAAGGTCTCGAGTCAGTTGCCCATCCAGGCTGGTCGCGATCACCACCGCATCCATCGAAAGGGATTGCTGACGAATCGTTTGCTGGACCGATTCGCAGAACGGACATGCCGATGCAGTCGGCGCCACTGCGACGCAGAAAACCAGAAACAGAGCGATCCGGCGAGTCAACGTAACCGGCATTCTTTTGCACCGGCCGTGATGCGGCGCCGCGGCGATTGTGTCAGACATGCGAACCAGGGGGGTTTGTTGGTGTGGCTGTGGCGAGCTTTCGGCCACGCGTCGTGTGCTGGGGCGAGCTTTTCGCCACGTCTAATGATAGGTGCTAAGTCCCGTCCGTGAGAAGCGACAAAACGGTTCTCAGCGAATTCCCGCTCCGATCGACTCAACCCTTCCAGCCGATTCTGCCGATACGACCGATGCACCGGCGTGTTTACCCGGACCCGCTGTCCTCAAGCCCGTTTCATGAGGCTCAGCGGACACTCAGAAACTACGACTCGGTCGAAGGCGTAACGTCTCGCATCGGCCGGCAAGGGGGAGAGCATCCTATGCTTCGTCAGTTGATCATCGCCGCCGTCCTGGTGGCATCGGCCGCGACCCTGGCCGACTCCGCCTCCGCGGACCAGCGTGCCTACGGCCAAGCCTGGGGCGGTAGCGCCAGCACACGCGATTGGAATCGGTTCTACCACTATCCGTACGTGTATTACCCCCAGAATTTCTGGTCGCAGGACTACTACAAGAGTGCCGATAGCCTGTACCACCGATATCCGCCGGAAATGCGAATCCCGGTCTACAACAAACGCTGGCACAACTATTACCCCAGCAGTCGGCGGTACCACAAAGGTCACCACTTCATGCTCGACGTGTTCTAGGCCAGCCCAGTTGCTCGGATTCAAATCCGGGATTCTTGGATTCAAACGTCCGGACTCACGGCGGCGACTTTCGCCCGCCAACCGAAATCCGACGGGCGGCTAAGCTAGTGCTGCGGCAATCAATTGATATTGCTTGGAGGTATCAACTTGCTTCACTCTCCCTTAAGGGAGGGTCGCGCGCAGCGTAACACTTGCACGTAAGCTCGCTCAGGCCGCCTTATTCCGTTCCCGCGGCAAGAGTGACATGGCCAAGAGCACCAAATTCCGCCCGCTGGCGAAGCTGATCGATCAAAACGCTCGGCCGCTCTGGGTGATCGACTCCGGCGGCCGACTGGCGTTCTTGTCCGCCGCCGTCGGCGAATGGCTTGGCGTTGACCCCGAAGAGTTACTCGGTCGGACCTGCGTCGCGGGCGCCAGCATCGGCGATGACCCGCTGGACCATCTGGCGGCCTCGCTTTCACCGCCGCCGGGATTCGCGACTCGAGGCACGGCGTCACTCAGCGTTCAACCCGTGATCAAGGGCACCACTCGGGATGAGCGGCCGCCATCACTTGACACCCGCTACGTTCGCTTGGGTGACGGTGCCGAAGTATTGACTCTGGCCGTCGGAGGCCATTTTCAGGATCAGATCGTTGACGAAGCCATCGATGCCGCCGTCACGCTCCGCCAGCAACTCGATAGCTGGAGGCGGCATCATGCCCAACGTGCCGCCGAAGCGTTGATCGGGACTTCCCGCCGGAGCGCCCGAATGAGAACCCAAACCACCATCGCCGGTCGAGTTCGGTCTCACGTCATCATTTTCTCTCCCCCAGGTTGTTTCGCCGAATCCATCGCGACAAGCATCCATCACGGGCTCGAGACCGGTGAACCCGACGCGAAGATCGATGGACCACTGATGGACGCCGAATTGCTGGACGCGAGCCTCGGTGCTTTGGCACATCACCTCGCCGAATCCGAATCGACGACGGCGACCGCGATCCTGCTGGGACTCGAGGAAACACCGCTGGAAGCGCAATTGCGTCTGGTCGAATGGATCGAGAGGTTTGACGATCGATTGCGTTTGATCGCACTCTCAACACCCGCCCCGAATTTGGCGGATCCCGAAACAGACTCCCAATGGATCGAGGAAGAAATCCCGGGAGGTGTCGCGCCTCCGCTGGCCGATCTCTTGTGCGCCGTTTCGATCCGCCTCACCGCCTTATCGCAACGCGTCGAAGACATTCCGTTGCTCGCCACCGCTTTCCTCGACCGCCGTCGCGCCGCCGGTGAGTGTACCGTCGATCGCATCAGCCGCGCGGCTCTTGACGCGTTGTTGCTTTACCCCTGGCCCGACAATCTCCGAGAACTTGATCAGGCGATCCGTCATGCCGCTCGATCCTGCCGCAGCGACTCCATCGGTGTCGAACACTTGCCGCTTGCGATCCGTTCCTACCGACCGAACGAAGAAGTTCCGCTCGCAAAGCAAACGCTCGACCTCGATCAAGCCGTCGCGAGTTTTGAAAGTGAGCTGATCGAGCGCACGCTTGACGCCGCCGATGGAAACCGCGCTGAAGCGGCCCGGCGTCTGAACATCTCTCGCGCCAGGCTCCTGCGCAAACTCGACGCCCGCGACGACGCCACATGATCGGCCCTTCACCGAACGCATCGCGGATTCTCTGGGTTGTCGAGTCCACTTCTCGATGGTGCGACGCCGCTCGTCGCTTCGTCGGACCCTTCCAGCACATCGATCACGATCCATCCACGCAGCCCATCGTGGTTCGCTCGATCGAGTTGGGCAAGGTTCGGGCGGCGATCGCGGGCACCGCGACAACCGCCATCCTCTGGGAGATCTCATCCGACACGTTGACCGAGACCGCTCTTGTCATCGCACAGATCGGCGCGACTCGGAGTACGGTGCTGCAACTGGCCGCAACCGGAGATAGGAGCACCAAGGGCCTCGAACGTTGCTTGATGGAATTGGGTGTTCGGGGTGTGCTGCGTCAACCGGAACAACTCGCCACGTTTGCTCGGCTCGTTCATCGGTTCTTTGACTCGACCGGCCGAACCAAAGCCATCGCATCGGATCGACCTTGACGTTGCGCGGTGATCCTTCTAAGCCAATGCGATGACCCGCTCCATTTTTTTCTCCGTCGGCGAGCCGAGTGGCGATCAACACGCGGCTCGACTGATTCAAGAACTACAGGCCCAGGATCCTTCCATCCATTTTCGAGGATTCGGCGGGCCGGCGATGCAACATGCAGGTTGCGACATCGATCTCAACCTGACCGAACACGCGGTTGTGGGACTGCTCGAAGTACTCCCAAAACTCCGGCAGTTCTTCGGCTTTGTGGACGATGCCGAGGCGATCTTCCAGACCAATCGACCCGACGCCGTGCTACTCGTTGACTTCCCCGGCTTCAACTGGCACATCGCGAAGCGCGCCAAGCGATACGGGATACCGGTCTACTACTACTGCCCGCCGCAACTGTGGGCGTGGGGTGCATGGCGACTCAAGAAGATGCGAGCCAGCGTGGATCATGTTCTCGCCGTCCTTCCCATCGAGGCGGACTACTTCGCGGCGAAAGGCATCTCGACCACATTCGTCGGGCACCCGTTTTTCGATGCCGTTGAACACGCCCCACTCGACGAACACGTCGTCTCTTCTTTGAAACGAAGGGGTCGGCCGGTCGCGGTGCTTCCCGGATCAAGAACTCATGAAGTGCATCGCAACTGGCCACTGATGCTCGCGGCGATTCGAGCGTTAAGTCGCCGTCATCCGGACGTTCATTTTTCGGTCGCCGCGTATCGCGACAAACACGCTGACCACTGCCGGGCGGAAATGAAGGCGGAAGATCAAAGCTTGCCGATTGACTTCCACGTCGGCGCGACGAGCGAGATCATCGAAGCCGCCGATTGCGCCATGATGGTCAGCGGGTCCGTCAGTTTGGAGCTGATGGCGCGTGACACACCTGCAGCCGTCATCTATCGGGTCGGGCGGCTCTTTCACGCATTCGCTCGGCGCGTGATGACGATCAACAGCATCACCCTGCCCAACCTGATGCACGACCGGCTGGTCGCCGAGAGCGATCCGACGCCGGGGTCTTCCGAGCGGCCTTTCCCCGAATTTGTCTCCGTCGGAATGCCGCAACGGGGAATCGACTTTCTGGTGGATTCCGTCGACCGAATGCTCAGCGATTCACGGCAATTGGCCGATCAGCGACGAACGCTCGCCCGGCTGAGGCAGTCTTACGCCCGACCCGGTGCCGCACGAAACGCGGCCAAGCGAATCCTTGCGCTCCTCTCGGAATCCGCGGCCCCCACTCCTTGCCACTCAAAAGCGGCCTGACCGGGGTCGTTTTTGAAAAATTCGCCTGGTGGACCAAACCGATCGGACGCCTCACGCGTAGTGCATCGACTCGGGAATTTCTAGCCTCGGATTGTGGCGTCTTGCGACGATTCGGCTCCCCCAGACCTTCGATCTGGTAAGCAACTCCCGATCCAGCGACTCCGGGCTCACCGCGAAAGTCGTTTTCAATCTTCGAGTCTTCTCAGCACAAACGACCAATGTCCGAGACGAACCCACCGCGAACACTTGGCGCCGTCATGAGCGCCGAGGCTGGCTTTGAAGGCGACGAGGATGGCGCAACCCTGCGAGTCTCCGGTTTTCTGGCGCTTCTCGCGGCCGTGATCAGCGGCTTCGGCGTCGTGGCACCGGCGATGGCCGCGTTCGCCGCCTTGGCCATCGGGTTCGGCGTCTTCGCCCTTCGCAAGTCCGATGCGAAAACGCCTCCGGTCGGCACAACCGCCGCTCGACTTGCCGTGGCCTTGGCGCTTTTGCTGGGCTCATGCGCCCTCGCGCGGCCACTCATCAAGCGTTACATGCTCGGCCGACAGGCGGAGTACTTCGCCCGAGAGTTTGTCAAAGTTGCCTCGCAAGGTAACGAAGCGTATGTCGCGGAGCTTCAAAAGAGCTACGTCAATCGCTTCCTGAAGACGATGCCGTTGGAAGCTCAGTACCAGGAGCAACGAGAACGCATCAATCAAATGCGCCTTCGCGATGGCGACGCCGGTGGAGGCATGGAAGCACCGGAGCTCTCATCCATCGGACTCGTTTCCGGTTACTCTCCCGACCACGAGTGGTTTCTGGATCGTCCGGTGCATGTTTTCTACACCTATGGTCGCACCATGGCCAGAGTTGTCCTCGCCTCCGATCGATCCGAAAAGCCATTCCGAATCATGGTCTTGATGGAGTACCTGGTCCATAAGGATCGCGGCACGCTCGAATGGCACGTCGATACCTTCCAGGCACACCAGGAACGACTCGTTGCCGAATCCGTTCTGTAGGTCCAGAGTCCTCGCCCATTAAGTTTCCCAGCGAAGAGCTCGGAGATGGTTATCGATAAGGCGCAAACAAGCTGTCGGGGCCCTTGGGCAATTCCGCGATCCGTTCGGCGGTCTTCGCCTCCGATCGAATCGCATCGGCATACGAGTCCGCATTCATCGCGGCAAACATCTCCGCTGGAGTTTGATTCGACACCTGGTGATCGGTCGGTAACTCGCAAGCGCCGCCTTCGCACGCCTTTCGCAATCCGAACCCAGACGTCGAGCGACAGCCGACGGACGTGAAACAGAGGGCGGCAATGCCCACAACGCAAAGCGGGGCGTGAAACAACGCTTTCATGATTCGACTCCTTTCGAATACGTGATCGCTTCTTCAATCACGATGCCCAAATTCGCCCACCAACCGCCAGATCGCTTCGATTCATTTGGCGGGTCGAGACATCGAAACTCCATTGCAGCGGCGAACGATCTCTTCGCAGAATGCGAATCTCTTCACGCATAGGAACGAATCCTGATGAACCGACTCACTGCTCGCGTCTTGTTGATGATGCTGGTACTCACGAGCCTGTCCAATTTCGCATCCGCCGAAATCAAATGGCAACGTTCGCCAGAGGCTGTACTCCGTTCAGCGCGCACGAGCGGACGGCCGATTCTGGTCTTCGTCTCAGCACAGTGGTGCCACTACTGCACCAAAATGAAAAAAGAGACGTGGAGCAATCCACTCGTCGAACAATCGGTTTCTCAACACTTTGAAACGCTTGTTCTCGATGGCGACCGCGATGACAACATCGTCCGCAAACTTGGATTGCGAGGCTTTCCCGCCACGTTGCTCTACACCCCCGACGGACGATTCATCGAGCAAAAGGGAGGATTCATGCCGCCGCAAAAAACACTCGCCTGG
>JBCBLJ010000779.1:0-3953 GCA_038520195.1 Planctomycetota bacterium | reverse complement strand
GGCGCTCAATCAGCGCCCGCGAACCGAGAGCTCAAAGACTGTCACCGTCGGCGAGTGGGGCCGCTTCGAGCGGCCGTCCGGTCAAGTAAACACCGCCGAAGGCTGAATCTGACAGTCGTGGAGGATTTTTTTTCTCGAATTATGCCTTTCGAGAAAAGGCCGTCTTCAACTCTTCGAGACTCGTCAGCCCGCGGGCGACGGTGAGCACGGCTTCGGTTTGAACGGTATTGAAGCCTTCGGACTTGGCGATTGCCGTCAGACGGTTGACATCCTGCGTCTTGGTGACGGCGTCGCGGAGTTTTGGGCCTGGCACAAGCAATTCGAAAATGGCAATCCTTCCGAGGTACCCGCGTCCATGGCACGCGTGGCAGGGCGTGATGGGAGCCGGGCGACCGTTTTCGTCGACCTGCTGTTCGATCGGCGGTGGAATAAAGGGCTGATAAAGCAGCGCGACACGGCCAGCGGGAATACCCAATTGCTGCAACAGTTGAGGCGGCGGTTGGAAACCAATCTTGCAGTTGTCACACAATCGCCGAACGAGTCGTTGCGAGAGGATACAGCCGGTCTTTTCGGCGAGCGTGGATCGCATTTCTGGGTACTGAGCCAGAAGCCGAACGAATCCTTCGACGGCACTGGAGGCGACCATCCGAGTGACGACGTTTTTCCCGTGTTCCAGTTGATTAGTCGCCGTCTCAAGGACATCGGCGTCGGGCAATTCGGGAAACAGGAACACATCCGGTTCCTTGAGGATCGCTTTGCGGACCGCTTCGGCGAGCGTCAGGCCCGTGTCGCCGCCGAAAAAGTTGGGATTGATGTTGATGATTTCGGGTTCCGGCCGACTCTGTTCCTCGAACGACTGAAAGTCACGAATCAGCCGATCGGCCGCATTGATCGTCACGTTCCAGGTCGTCGACAGTCCTTCCGATTTCGGTGCGGTGATCAGCACGATGTTGGAGTCGCTGTTCAGTTGCTGTTTCAGCATCTGAACCATCTTGTCTCGCATGCCCAGATCGGTCAGCTCATTGAATGGGATCTTTTTGGCTTCGAGTTGGACCAGAACCCGTTCGCCGGTCGGGACACCTTGGGATTGGAACCGGAGGTCGTATTTATCCTTGTTGAGCTTTACGCCGACGACGCCCGTCTGTGCGCTTCGGCGGTCGGCGGGATTGAGCAAGCAAAGTTGCTTAAGCGCGATCAGCATCGCGTCACCCGTCTCGCGATCAAATGGCGGCAACTGTTCCCACTGGCCGTCGACTTGGTAGCGCATCGCGCAGCCGGTGGCAGTGAAGTCAAGCAGAATGTGGGTCGCCCGCGACTGAATCGCGTGTGAGATCTGTCCGCTGGCGACCTCGTAACCCGCTCCCTGTCGAGTCGCGATCAGGAGCGATTGAACTTGGGTGTTGTCATCGAGCTTGGGCAGGAAGTCGACCGCCGCGGCGGTCTGCCAGAGTTGCTGCTGTTGCTGTTCTGCCATGAAGGGGAATTAGGGTGCGTGTTCCGGTGAGAATGAAACCAGGAGCGATCGGCCGCCGATGGGAAAAATCTTGCAGTGGGAGAGTCGCTCAGAGGATCCCGGGTGCTTTGACGTCGATGCCTTTGAGAGCCATCTTCAACGCGTCTTTATTGGGTGCGACGGCGAAGGCGGTCGGCCGATCGATCAACTCGTCGTCGATCAACCCTTTGAGGCTCATCGTAAAGTCTTGCATCCCGTCTTCCGCACCAATCCGAATCGCGTCCGGTAGTTTTTCGTCCTTGCCTTCCAAGACGAGCTTTCGCACGGTGGGGTTGAACGTCATGACTTCGCAGGTCGGTACTCGCGGCACATCCGGGCGGATGGTCTTCAATAGTTTTTGAGCAACGATGCCCTTCATGTTGAACGCGATCGCGCTGCGGATCGCGCCGTGCATCTCTTCGGGGAACAAGTCCAAGATCCGTCCGATCGTCGTCGAAGCGCTGGAAGCGTGGATGGTTCCAAACACGAGGTGACCGGTCTCGGCAGCGTGAATCGCCGTCATGAAGGTCTCTTCGTCCCGAAGCTCACCGACAAGAATGATGTCGGGGTCTTCCCGTACCGCATGCTTCATTCCGATCTCGAAGTCGACGACGTCCTGTCCGACCTCGCGCTGGTTGATCAGGCACTTGTCCTCGGTGAAGATAAACTCGATCGGGTCTTCGAGCGTCAGAATGTGCTTGCGATAGATCGAGTTGATGTAGTTGAGCATCGAACCGATCGTCGTACTTTTGCCGCTTCCCGTTACTCCCGCCAGCAGGATCATTCCCTGCTCGTAGTGGCACAGGCCTTCGATCGACTCGGGAAGAAACAGGCCACGAAAGTCGGGAATGAAATTGTTGATCCGCCGTGCGACCAAACCGATGTTGCCGAGCGACTTGAGCATGTTGACGCGGAACCGCCAGCGCACGCCATCGACTTCCATCAGGTATGCAAAGTCAGCGCCGCCTTCACGCTCAAAAATCAACAGGTTCCGCTCATCCATCATCGGCAGGAGCAGGTTGACCATTTCTTCGGCGTCGATGGGGCCTCGGTTGAGCGGTTTCAGTTCGCCGCGGACGCGCACCATCGGCGGCTGCCCAACCTTGAGGTGAAGGTCGCTTCCCTCCAATTTCACCAAGGCGCGGAAAATCTTGTCGACTTCCAGCTCTTCTCGCTGCACGAGCAAACTCTCGCGCAGCCGAGCCGCGACGGCTTCGGCGGTGGTTCCTCCCGGCGGGGCGGGAGCAGGGGCGGCCTTACCGTTCTTGTGTGCCATATCGACGCATCGGGTGAAAGAGAAAAGGGCATGTCCTTCCGCTTCCCTATTCTAGGCCGACGTCACGATCTCTCAATGAGCCTCTCCCGCGGAGAACCGTGGTTTTCACCCGCACACCGGCTCATCGAGGGCGGTCTCGTCCGACTTTTCCGGGTTGTTGCAGCGCAGCCCTGGCGATGCGCACAATGGTCCGCTCAATTCCCCGTCGAAACGCAATTCACCTCCGGAGACCTCCATGGCTCGTCCCGTCACCCTCTTCACCGGCCAGTGGGCAGACCTTCCCTTTACCGAAATGGTTCAGAAGACGAAGGGTTTCGGGTACGACGGCATCGAGCTGGCCTGCTGGGGAGACCACTTCGAAGTCGACAAAGCGCTCGCCGATGACGGGTACTGTGCC
This sequence comes from Planctomycetota bacterium, assembly GCA_038520195.1. Taxonomy (GTDB): domain Bacteria; phylum Planctomycetota; class Planctomycetia; order Pirellulales; family Pirellulaceae; genus Stieleria. The sequence goes on along the minus strand of JBCBLJ010000779.1, from coordinate 788 downwards.
GCAAAACGACAGGCCCTCGATGATGCCGGCCTGCAGTGCCACGCGATTAGTGCACACTTGGTTGGGCAAGCGGTCCTCGATAACATCGACGAGCGTCACCAGGCCATTTTGCCGGGCTATGTTTGGGGCGACGGCTCGCCTGAGGGGGTCAACCAACGGGCGATCGAAGAGCTGCAAAATACCGCCCGAGCCGCCCAGAAATTCGGCGTCGAAGTCGTCAATGGGTTCACCGGCAGTAGCATTTGGCACCTGCTGTATTCGTTCCCGCCGGTCCCACCGAGCATGATTGATGCCGGCTTCGATCTGCTCGCCGAGCGATTCAATCCCATCATGGATGTGTTCGGCGAATGCGGCGTTCGATTCGCACTCGAAGTCCACCCGACCGAAATCGCGTTTGACATTTACACCGCCGAGCGTGCGCTCGAGGTACTGAATCATCGCCCCGAATTCGGGTTCAACTTCGATCCGAGCCACCTGATTTGGCAAGGCGTCGACCCCGTTCAGTTTATCCGACGCTTCCCCGATCGCATCTATCACGTTCACATCAAAGACGCGATCACCACCTTGGATGGCGTCAGCGGCATCAACTCAAGCCACCTGAACTTTGGCGACCATCGACGTGGTTGGGACTTCCGAAGTCCCGGTCGTGGAGGTGTGAACTTTGAGGAAATCATCCGCGCACTCAAGGCCGCGAGCCACACGTCGATCTGGAACTTATATCGGTCGACGATCCTGATTAAGCGATGAAATTCTCCACGACGTCAACTTTCTGCTGCAGCAACGGCAGC
>JBCBLJ010000948.1:0-3005 GCA_038520195.1 Planctomycetota bacterium | reverse complement strand
GCTGAGTCAATAGGAATTCGAAGGTCGCTTTGCCGGGCGGCATCGCACTGTCCAGCAACAGTTCACGTTGCCGCCTCAAGTCCTCGTGATCCCACAGCGCATCTAACAATTGCTGTCGTTGATCGTTGTCGACCAGCTTTTCGCCACCGGTTTTCTCGCCCGGCGACGGCACGACCCACAGCAGGCGGGACTGATAGGTCCGGTCGAAGCGGTCAGTTGATTCCATCTCACTGTTGGCGTTGATCCAACCGAGGATGTCATCCCAGGATCGGTCGTCAACGCCGCCGGGGTTTGGGGCCCCGGTTACTTGGACCGCGGCGACCAAACCACGCAGAACGGGATCCCGATGCCGCTCGCGAAGCCGTGAAAGCCTCTCGGCAATGGGTTCATACATCGACCGGTGTTTCAGTCGCGCGGGTTGTCCCGACCAGAGAGCGGTCATGAATTGCCGCTGCGTCTTGGGTTTTGGAAGCAGTGGCTTCGACGGTCCAGCGACTTCGGGTTCGATGTCAAAGAACTCGTCGACGCGACGCAGGGCAGATTGATCAACGGCCACGGGTGTTGGCTCTTTTTCTTCGAGCTTTTCCAGCCCCAACCCGGCAAAAAGATCGACCAAACCAGTCACCGACTCAAAAGGCTTCCCATCGACCAACCGCGCGACCCGACTGACAGTGTCAGTTCCCAACGCAAACACCTCGTCCGGCGACTTGAAGGGCAATGACTGAACCAAATCCCGCTGGAGTGACTGTTGCAGATCCTGTAGTAAGAGACGCATCGCTTGGCGGCTCGTCTCGACGCTCTCCGATTCCTCGACGACAGCCACCAGCATCGCCGGCGGAAACATCGAATCGGGCGAGGTATCTAGTTTCCGGTTCCGGCGGATGTTCAGGGCCATCGAGATCGCAAAATCGCGATCCGAATCTGAGCCCGTGTCTACCCTACGCCGCATCTCCTTGACGAGTTGGGCGGAAGTCTTTGCATCCGCGTTCAACGCCGTGCTGAGTTGAGGAATCAGTTCGGGGCGCTTCTTGGCAACATCGATGACCGCTGCGACCGAGGCCGGAGACACGATGGTGCCGATCTGCGACGCCGCCTTGGCAGCGACAAACGAATCTTCATCTTCGACGGCCGTCAAAATGGCATCGCGCGCCGCCTTGCGCACTCGCGAATCGACGGATGCCCCGATTGAGCGAACGCCCTCTCCGATCGCTTCGATCGCGGCTGCCCGAACGCGCCATTGCGGGCGATCGACTTGATCTAATAGAGCGGAGACGGCTTGCTCATCCTCGGTCGCGCGAAGAAAGCGAATCGCATAGATCAGCAGGTCCGTATCTTGTTCAGTATTCAAATACTGCTGGACCGCGGCAATGGCGTTGGTTGATTTCAGAATTGCCAGCTGCTTTAAGACGCCCGCGCGAACGTTCTTGTCGGGGTCGCCCAACAGTTCCGTTAAGCGCGCCGTGTCCGCTTCGGGGGCGACGCGAGCCAGATTCTGAAGCGCCAACTCTCGTATCAACGCGTCTTCATCGGCCAAGAGCGCAGTCAGTAGCGGAAGATCGGCTTTTCCCGCAGCCTCCGTCACGACATCCGCCGCCAAACGCCTCGCCTTGATGTCCGCGATGGCCAACGCTTGCAGCGGGCCTCGTAACGAAAGGCGCGTCTCGGGGCTGGCGGAAAGACCATAGACCAGTCTTCGAAGTCGATTCGGGTGCGGATCGCCACTTTGCGTCAACCGTTTCATCCATGCCGTCCCCTCCGCATGCACCAAGTCCGTATCCGACGCCAACGCCGCAATCTCCGTTTCCACAAGTGCTTCACGTTGAGTCAAAAGCGATTCAATCCGCTGGCGGATCAGAGCACGCCGAACCGTCTCATCATCGGACGAATTCGGTTCTGGAGACTCCTTCGCGACGTCTCGCTGCCACTGCTGAAGTTGTTCCAGGGTCGCTTGGTTGATCGATTTTGGAGTCCATGGGTCAATCTCCGCCACCGGCGCATTCCACTGCTTTAGCAACCGCATCGCAGCAAGCCGAAACCCCAACGAACCGCTCTTGAAAGCGTCGATCACCGCGCCCGAAGCTTCACCCGGCTTCGGCGACAAACGTTCCAATACGATTGACCGGAGTGTGACGTCTCGCTCGCCCAAGAGTGCCACCAGTTTTCGAATCTCTGCGGCGTCCAACTCGGCGAAGTCTTTGCCCAAGATGGCATCGGTCTCCGAGGCCTCTGGCACGGTTTGCAACCAATCCAGCAACGCATCGGAGTTCAAGTAACCGTCTCGCCTTTCGACGAGTCTGCCACTTGTCGACACCACTCGAAGTGCCGGCAATGCGTTGGCTTCGAGCGATGTGGCATCCTTGATCTGTTCCTCGGCATCGATCTTGGCCATCGTAAATCGCTCGGCGATTCTCTTTTCAGTGTCGCCCGCGATCTCGTCTTCAAGCTGTTTGCAGAACGTACACCAGTCCGCGCCGACGATCACGAAAACGCGACGGTTGTTGACGCGCGCATCGGAGATCGCCGACGCAAGATCGGCATGCCAACGAACTTGTTCGTCGTCACCCGCTTTCTCTTCCTCGTCTTTGTCATCGAACGCGTCAGCCGCAAAAAAGGGCTCGATCGGTGGCGAAGCGACGGCTGGTGCCGGCAAATGGATCACTGCCAGAAACAGTGCCAAGCCGCGCAATCGGAGTCCGGAACAGAGACACTTGCGGTAGTTCATCGTCGACTACTCCTGAGGCACCATCGGGCCATGCGTGATCTTCTTCCAGAATGCGTCGTATTCGAAGCTGGGACTGTTCTCGTGATCGTGGCATTGAATGCACTGTGCCCGGGCTTCGTACGGCGTCTTCACCGTCGGGCGGGCGACGTGCCGCGAGGACGGTCCGTGACAGTTTTCGCACCCGACGTTAACCAATCCCGTCGAGTCGCGATGACTAAAGAATCCTCCGTCACGCCCGTATCCAGTGGTATGACAACGCTGGCATGCCGGATCCACCTGGGCG